>CASBQJ010000051.1 GCA_949127705.1 Synechococcales cyanobacterium PMM_0085 | reverse complement strand
TAACAAATCGTTGGAGCCGCCATATTGAGGTCGTCGGTAAGGAGAAAAGGTGGCGGCGGCTCAACTCAGTCGTTAACCCTAGCCTTTCCCTATAGCCCAGCTAATCCGTCAATGCTGGTATGGTTGCGGGTCGCATGATACTCTTTCATCCCCTCTACGCCGCGCTTTTCTGCCCATTGGGTCAGCGTATCTCGATGCGATTGAAACTCGTACAACGGCACACCATGACCACAGGAGTCGGCAATGCGGCTGACCTGGATGCGAATGATAGCGCGGGTTCCAGCATAGGCAGGGAAGTGCGATCGCAGTTCATCAAACGCTGCATCGGCGGCGGTCATCACCTCGCCCTGTCCATAAAACCGCACAATTCGCGGGTCGCCGTTAAACGCACAGAACATAATCACGATGCGGCCATTTTCTTTGAGGTGGGCGATCGTCTCCACGCCGCTGCCAGTTAGATCAAGGTACGCTACCGTCGTGGGTCCGAGAATGCGAAAGGCATCTAGCCCTTTGGGAGAGCAGTTGATATGCCCATCGGCTGCTAGCGGGGCGGTCGAGACGAAAAACATCTGCTGCTGCTGAATCCAGTCGATTAGGGGAGGGGCGATCGCCTCGTAGATTTTGCCCATAAAGCTTGCAGAGTCGGGTAGAAATTTGACCTAAAAAATGGTGCATACCCTGTAAGGATGCACCATCAGTTTATGAGCTAATCGACGATTAATACGCGTCCTGTAGCTCAAAGAAGTCGGGCGAAATATAATCCTTCCGCAGCGGATAGCCGACCCAATCTTCGGGCATCAAGATCCGCTTCAAATTGGGATGACCTTCGTAGATGATGCCATACATGTCATAGCTTTCGCGCTCTTGCCAGTCAGCCGCCTTCCAAATCCAGTAGACCGATGGCAGTTTGGGGTCTTCTCTGGGCAAGAACACCTTGACACAGACTTCATCAGGGTGATCGGCATTGTCGGCCAACTTAATCAGGTGATACCCGCTGACCAAATCGCCACCGGGGCCTGTGTCATAGGCAAATTGACACTGCAAGCAGTTGAAGCCGTAAGCATAGAGAGCGGTGGCAAACGGGATCAAAAACTCCCGATCAACCTTAAGCACTTCCACTCCAACACTGTCTGGCTCCATCGCTTCATGCTCAAAGCCATTCTCGCTCAGCCACTTAGACGTTTTTCCCGTTTCTACAATCTGGCTTGTTTCGGGAGTTTCATTCGATGCTTCAGCCACGATCGATTACCTCCGGCTCAATTTGCTGCAACGCCGGAGACACTGGCATCCCAAACGCTTCCATTAGCTCCTTCGGAGGCGCTTGACGGCTAGCCGAACGCATGTAGCTGCCGGTGAAGATGTCTGGGGTTTCTTGCATCTTGTGAGATACGGTGTAGAACCGATGGGTTTGAGCCATCTGCCCCCGTTCCCCTAATGCCTCAGCCGAAATTTTCTTACGCAGTTTGATGATGGCATCAATAATGGCTTCGGGGCGAGGTGGGCAACCGGGAATATACACATCCACCGGGATCAGCTTATCGACACCGCGCACTGCCGTCGGCGAATCCATGCTAAACATGCCGCCCGTAATGGTGCAGGCACCCATGGCAATTACGTACTTGGGATCAGGCATTTGCTCGTAGAGCCGAACCAACGCCGGAGCCATTTTCATGGTGACCGTGCCTGCTGTGATAATCAAATCTGCCTGACGTGGGCTAGAGCGGGGCAATAGACCAAAGCGGTCAAAGTCAAACCGGGAGCCAATCAGCGCTGCAAATTCGATAAAGCAGCAGGCTGTGCCATACAGCAGCGGCCACAGGCTAGAAAGCCGCGCCCAGTTGTGCAAATCGTCAACGGTGGTCAAAATGACGTTTTCTGACAGGTCTTTGGTAACCTGCGGCTGCCCAATCGGGTTAAAGATAGTCTCTTGTAGATTACTGGTATCAGTCCCAGGATTCATGACCATTCCAATGCTCCTTTCCGCCATGCATAAACCAAACCAACGACCAGAATGGCGATGAAAATTAACGCCTCTATAAATGCCAATAGTCCTAGCTGGTTGAATGCGACCGCCCACGGATAGAGAAACACTGTCTCTACGTCGAAGATCACGAACACCAGCGAGAACATATAGTATCGGATGTTGAACTGAATCCAGGCTCCACCGATGGGTTCCATCCCCGATTCGTAAGTCGTTCGCCGTTCGGGGCTATACCGCTTGGGGCGAAGCAATTGGGATATCACCAGGGCAAGGATTGGCACAAAGGCGCAAACTAGTAAAAATCCCAGGAGATACTCGTAGCCGCTTAAAACAAACACTATGACACTCGCTGCTGGGTAAGAAGGACGAATGATTGACGCTAAACACACTCCCTATGTTACCTTCTTTTCTTCTGGTTTTGGCAGCCTAGAAGGTTTGAAGAGTTTAGGTTTTCTGGGGTAGAGCAAGGAAAGGCCAATACTTTTAGGATTTTTATTATAGGTGCCATGGAATTAACTCTATGGAGACAAAATCGACTAGGGAGAGGCTAAAATTGCCGCAAACGGCTGCCACTTTCCTCAAATCTGTACGGGGTCTCCATATTTCGCGATCGCTCCCAGCTTATATTGATAAACGTATTGCTAAGCAAACTTGATCCTCCTTTGCCCTGCTGTTGCCCATGACCCCGTTTGACCTATTAATTGTCGTCATTTACCTGATCAGCTTGGTCTACATCGGCAACCGCGCAATCAACAATATGGAAGATTGGGCTACGGTGCAGCTTGACCAGAGTGCGCTGAAAGACCAATTAACCATTAATGGCCAACCCAAGGCGATCGCCCTCAGCATTCCGCTACAGGGTCAATATCAGTTTGGTAAAATCAACGACCTGGCGCTAAATCTAACGAATCACTCTCCCACCCCCATCTATGTCGATTGGGACCGCAGCACCTTGACCGACTTTAAGGGGCGATCGCGCCGCGTGATTCGGATCAATCCCAACATGATTATGGATTTGTCGCGATCGCAGGTTTCTAGCGTCATCGCCCCTGGCCAGTCTCTGATGGAGCGGATTGTGGCCGAAGATATGCTGAAGCGGACTGCTGAAGGCACCCTGCAAGTCGGCTCTCCAATCGTAGACTTGTCGGCAGCCCGAGGCTTGCCCGCCGACGGCAAACTAGAGTTTTCCTTACGCCTGTTGATCCGCTTGGTTGATTCAGGCAGCGCGACCGATGCTGACGCCACGACTCAAGCGCTACTGTGCCGGTTTATCGTGCGGCGAGTCCCTTGGGATCAAGGGATGCCCTGGAAGCGAAAATAAATCAGCCTGTTGTCAGAATTAGGTTTTTGCAAGAATGTAGGTTTTTGCAAGAATTTAGGTTTTTGCAAAAATGTAGTCAGATTCGTCTAGCAACCCACTAGACTTGGAAGATGGGAAGAGGAGGCGCAGGGGGTTGCAGACCATCGGGTCTGAGGAAAGTCCGGGCTCCCGAAAGACCAGGCTTGCTAGGTAACGCCTAGTGCGCGCGAGCGTGAGGATAGTGCCACAGAAAAATACCGCCTGTACTAGTTTCATTGTGGCTGTGTGCGTTGCACCCAGCCACAACGGCAGCGCAGGTAAGGGTGCAAAGGTGCGGTAAGAGCGCACCAGCAGCGTTGAGAGGCGCTGGCTCGGTAAACCCCGGCTGGGAGCAAGGTCGAAGGAGCAACGGTTGGTCTTTTACCCGCTCCGAGAAGTAGGGCAACCTGCTTCTGCCAATCCGCTTGAGGTGTCTGGTGACAGGCATCCCAGATAGATAACCGCCCTCTGCTGGCTTGCCATGCAGAGAACAGAACCCGGCTTATGTCCGCCTCTTCCCACCAAATTTTTCATCCTTTTTCTATGCTCCTCAGCACCCCTTATCGTGAAAAACAGCTGCGTACGCTGGTGCAAAAGCTAGGATTGCCAGAATCGGCACCGGTGCGGTGGGAGTTGCTAGATTTGGCGCTAACCCATCCCACGGCGTCGGCAGCAGCAAACTATGAGCGGCTAGAATTTGTTGGCGATGCGGTGGTGAAGCT
>CASBQJ010000050.1 GCA_949127705.1 Synechococcales cyanobacterium PMM_0085 | reverse complement strand
TTGCTGATTCCGCTCTATCAGGCGTGCAAAGATGAGAATATCTGGCAGACTATGCTGGCGTTTTCCAGTGTCTCAACCAAAGCGTCCGTCATCGTCCTGTTGGTCTCCGTCTTGCGGGATGACTGGATGGTTGGGGTCGTCGGCGTGATCGTTCTCAGTGTGGGCAATGCTGGGTTCATGCTGCTGGCACATATTTTGCAACGGATGGAGGATGCATGATTGACCTGCTAAGCTATGGCTGTATTGGGGTTGGATTGGTCTTTTGGTTCTGGGGTACTCCGGTTCTGCTCACCCAGCGATCGGTGCTATTCAAACTGCATAATCTTTCGGTGTCCGATACCCTTGGCTCGATCGCGATTATTTTTGGACTGCTCTTGCAGCGCCCCCGAGAATGGCCCCTGCTGCTGCTGGCCATCCTTTCCCTAACCCTCTGGAACACCATGCTGGGCTACGTGCTAGCCTTTTGCTCCAGCAGCAGCCCCAGCAGCAGCCCCGATGGCGGGAGGAACCACAATGGATAGCTACATCTATGTGCTGGCGGCGCTACTGCCCCTGGCTGCATCCATGGTGATTTTTCAGGCGAACCCCTATCATGCCCTAGTGATTCGCGGCATTCTAGGCGCAGTTGCAGCGATGGTTTATGCCGTGTTAGGCGCAGCCGATGTGGCCCTGACCGAGGCTCTCGTGGGCACGCTGCTGGCGATTACGCTCTATGCCGTGGCAGTGCGCTCCTCCCTCGTCTTGCGTTTAGGGGTACTCAAGGATGATTTGAGCATCGCCGAGCAGGCGACAGACTCGCTCCAGTCTCGCCAGTTCCAGCAACGCTTAGATGGACTACGGCGGCTGTTTGACCAATACCATATGCGAGTCGAACTAGTGCCCTATATGAGTCAGTCTGACTTGCAGCAAGGGCTGATCAATCAAGAAATTCATGCCACCTGCGCTCAACCCACATTGGCTCAGGCAAACCTGGCTCAGCCAGCATCAGAGCCGCAAAACCACCCTGAGCCAACGCAACTCTATTGCCTGACAACTCGGCTCCGCCGCATCCATGAGATTCTGCAAACGGAGTGGATGTCATCCACAACCCTAATCGATATCAACGCAGCAGAGTCCAGAGAGGTGCAGTCATGAAATGGATCTACATTGTGGCAGGGATCGCGTTTTACATCAAAATGCTCCTACTCCCCAATGCCGCACCGAGTTTACCATTTTCGATCGTCGATGCGGTGCTGCAAGATAGTGGTGTGCCCAATGTTGTTTCGGGCATTATTCTCCGCAATCGGCTATATGACACCATTTTTGAGGTGGTTGTATTTACGATCGCCATCATGGGTGTCAACTATCTGCTCTCCAATGAACATCCCCTCAGTGAAGTGCATCAGTTCACTGACCCATCTTCCATTCTGCTGGCTCGCTTGGGAGCGACCATTGCGGCGCTGGTGGGCATTGAACTGGCGATTCGGGGGCATCTCAGCCCTGGTGGTGGCTTTGCCGCAGGGGTAGCGGGCGGAACGGCGATCGGCCTGATTGCCATGACCTCTTCCCCAGAGTGGATGCAGTCGATTTATCAGCGCTGGCACGCCGCCATCTGGGAAAAAATTTCCGTGTTAGTGTTCATTGTACTGTCGATGATAACGCTGGCTGGGATAGAACTTCCCCATGGTGAACTGGGCGAACTGTTCAGCGGTGGGATTCTTCCTATCCTCAATATCTTGGTCGCCCTTAAAGTCGCGCTAGGATCATGGGCCGTTGTTTTGATTTTTATTCGCTATAGAGGGTTGTTGTGAAAATAGAAAGTTGAGTAGCGGAACTTGGATTTAGAGAAAAAGCTTTCCACCTTGAGCAAAGGTATTCTTTCAAGATTACGGTCTTAATTCTGGCAGGATTTGGATTTTTTGTAGCGGGGATCATAGTTTACTTGGCCTCACAGTCGAGCCAGCTAGAATTTTTGGTGCTGTTTTTTGCGATCGCCGTATTTTGCCAGAGTGCCTACGGAGTCCAAGAATATGCGGCTGATGCGGTAATTAACGCGTAAGCCCGCTAAACCGAGAGGTAGGGACTCAAGAATGCCAGCGGTTGGCTCATATTGGCCGCAAATCCCAAAATGCCAGGGTCGCGGTGCTCATAAAGCAACATCCCCTGGGCGTCAAACAAAAACGTCCCGCCGCGCTGGGTGAGGTAAGCGGCATTGGGCACATAGGTTTGCCAATGTGCCAGCACTTCGCTCATATTGCGCAGCCGCAGCGTCGCTAGCTCAAACGGACGCTGAAACTGACTGCCACCGGCAAACTGAAAGATCGAACCCTTGAGGGCAGGCAGCGGTGGCGCTTTAACCACCGCTTCGTCAGGAATGAGCTGCGGGGCATGGCGATCGCCCCGGTAGCCGCGAAACACTTCTGCTAGCGTCCCCGGACTGCCAATCCCAGCACACATCAAGATCAAATTTAGCCACGCAGTTTGAGCCGCCGATAGTCCGCCTAATTTCAGCTTCAGCCCTGGATAAAGCTGAAGCTGGCTGTGCAATTCTGCCTGCGGATCGACAAACAGCCAGTCTTCGGGAAACCCCGTAAATTGACAAAACCGTTGACCTGCAGGGCGATCGCCAATTCCCACTGCCCGGATTGTCAACCCCGCTGCCGCTAACTGTGCTGCTTCCCGTTGCAGCCACCAAGCATATTCAAGGCTGTCAAAATCTCCTAGTTGCGGCCACACCAGCACCAGCAGCCGGGTTGCAGCTTCGCAACCACTCAAAACTGGTACCATTTCGCCATCACTGATGCGCTGACGCCGAGTCTGCTGCAAAATTGCCAACGTATCCATGCGACTATCCTCTGGGGCCTCACGCTGCTGATAATAGTTAGATTTTTAAGGCAAAATTGCTGGAGTGTAGCAATTTCTAATCCCCTTGTTCACAAATGTTAAGATTGCCATACCGAAAGAATATGGCTTTCAGTCCTCACGTCTAGGAAATTCCTGAGCAGGGTATGGTGACAACTCCTGATATGTCTGAAAACAGCTCTACGCCCCATCCTCCCATGTCCCTCCAGGCAAAGCTAGATACCTACTACCAGGAAGTTAGAGCCATTATTCTGGAGCGCCAAAATCCGATTACTGGGTTGCTGCCCGCCAGTACGGCCATCAATATTCACGGCAACTACACCGATGCCTGGGTCAGAGATAATGTCTACAGCATCCTGGCCGTATGGGGCTTGGCGCTGGCCTACCGCCGGATTGGAGCAGACCGAGGCCGTTGCTACGAGCTAGAGCAAAGCGTGGTCAAGCTGATGCGCGGGCTGCTGTTTTCCATGATGCTGCAAGCACCCAAGGTGGAGAAGTTTAAGCAAACCCAAGACCCACTAGATGCCCTGCACGCCAAATATGACCTCTGTACTGGGGGCACGGTGGTCGATGACGACGCCTGGGGGCACCTCCAGCTCGACGCCACCTCTTTGTATTTGCTGATGCTGGCGCAGATGACGGCTTCGGGGCTACAAATCATTTTCACCCTAGATGAAGTCAACTTTATCCAAAACCTGGTCTATTACATTGGCCGTGCCTACCGCACTCCCGACTACGGCATTTGGGAACGCGGCAATAAAATCAACCACGGCAAGCCCGAACTCAACGCCAGCTCAGTCGGGATGGCTAAGGCGGCGCTAGAAGCCCTCAGTGGCCTTGATCTGTTTGGCGTCCGGGGCAGTCAGGCATCGGTCATTCACGTCTTACCCGATGAAATCGCCCGTGCCCGCAACACGCTAGAGTCGCTGCTACCGCGCGAATCGGCCTCCAAGGAAGTCGATGCAGCCTTGATGAGTGCCATCAGCTATCCGGCGTTTGCAGTAGAAGATCTGAACTTGGTAGAGCGGACTCGCCAAAACGTGGTCAGCAAGTTGCAGGGACAATATGGCTGCAAACGGTTTTTGCGCGATGGCCACCAAACTGTTTTGGAAGACATTAGCCGTCTGTACTATGAACCGTGGGAGCTAAAAGCGTTTGAACATATTGAATGTGAGTGGCCCCTGTTCTTTACCTACCTGTTTCTAGATGCGCTGTTTCGCGGCGACCCCGTGCAATCAGAAGACTATCGTCAGCGCTTAGAAACCCTACTCGTCGAGCAAAATGGCCTGCGTTTGTTGCCCGAAGTGTATTATGTGCCAGAGGACGACATTGACGCAGAGCGCAAGCAGCCTCGGAGCCAAACTCGCCTGCCCAATGACAACGTGCCCTTGGTTTGGGCGCAGAGCCTATACTTGCTGGGACGGTTGCTGCAAGAGCAATTAATTGCGCCCGGAGACATTGATCCGCTGGGGCAGCATTTGCGCCTCGGCAAGCATCCCAAGCCATCGGTACAAATTGCCCTGATGGCCGAAGATGAAAGCCTGCAAGCAGAACTAGCTGCCTTTGGCATTGCGACGCAAACGCGCCAACAGGTCGATCCAATTCAGGTCTGGCATTCGGGGCAGCTATCGGCGGTGCTGACCCAAATTGGGCGCAACGACAAGCTGGGCTTGAGTGGCCGTCCGGTGCGGCGTCTGCGCAGCCTCACCACCTCTCGGGTGTTCAAAATTCGGGGTGAAACGCTAGTATTTCTGCCGTCGTTTTTAGATCAACAAAAGTTTTATTTAACCCTGGATTACCACTTCCTGGTGACGCAAATTCGGGGCGAAGTGGCCTATATTCAGGCTCATTGGTACCAGCTAGGTCGCCCCACCATGACACTGCTGCTGACCCATGATATGTTGCGGGATCAAGCTCCCCTGCTGGAATTATTTACGGAATTGCAGGATGGGCAGTGTGGCAGCGTTCCGGTCAAGCTGGGGCGGCTGCAAGAACTAATTCGTACCGCTGGCGTCGAACGGTTTGACTTTATTCACGATATCGATTTGACCGAGTCGTTTGTTCAAGATCCGGCGTCTCAGCGCTTTTACCTGAAGTGTGGCGATCGCCACACCGTATTAAACAGCGCTCGAGAATTTATGCTGGAGTGCGAGAGCGATCTTTTGACCCTGATGGATGACCTGCGCCGCTCAACGAACCTGTACGAGCAAATTGAGCTGCTGGAGGCGCTGAATCGACTCGAAGGGCTAGAGTTTGATACAGAACTAGGTGACCCTGGACAGCCCGTTACAGTGGCAGACCTATTAGATGAGGTTTACACGCAGGCCAGCCACTTGCGGCTGTGGGCGGTGATTCGGCGGGCGGCGGGCTTGCTGGACAAGGTGGATGTGGGCTTGTCGGATGCTGTAACCGACATTTTGGTACGGCAAAAGCAAATCGCGGTCGGCAAAGCCTATAGCGAAGAATCGCTGATTACCCGCCCGATGTCCACCGTCGAAATTATGGACAAGATCCGGGAATTTGTGCGGCAAGATATTTGCGATCGCCCTCTAACTCAAGAAATCTTGGTCTACCTCAGCATTTTGATCAAAACCGACCCGCATTTGTTCAAAGGCTTTTTGACCCTGCGCGTGGGTCACCTGATTTTGCTGATTACCAGCGAACTGGCTCAAGAATTGGGGATTACCCAAGATGAAGCCTACGACCACCTGATGCAGCTCAGTCCGTTTGAAGTCAAAAACCGTCTCAGTCAGGTCTTGCAGGGCTACGAAGACTCTAACAAAACCCTGTTTCAGCAGGAAGCACTACAGGTGCGGCAGCGCCAAGACATTGAGTGGAGCGTGGCGACGTGGGCCAGCGAAGACATGGCCACAGCCCAGCCCAATACTGCCGATGGCACGACTCCCGATGCCGCCATTAGCTGGGCGAAGCGACGCCAAATGCAAGGCTCCCTCAACAAAGTTCCACCAGATTTTTACCCCAGCGTGTGGACGGTGCTGCAACATAGCAAGGGGCTGGTCATTGGCGATAAGCTCGATCGCCGCAACCGCCTAGACAGCGAACTGGTGCTAGAAATGACGCCTGGGGAAACCAACTTTGCCCTGCGCGTTGAGCATTTACTCAACAAAATTCAGGCTCCCGAATATCATCAGGTCAACACCGAAGCCCTGATGGCACTGGCAGCGATCGCCAAACACAACCCTGATCTGCAAATCGAACAGTACATTGTCTTGGACGTGTTCATTGGCCACGCGGTTCGCCTCGCCTGGTTAGATAGCCACCCCGACGACGCCCATCGCTACGACGAATTCAAAGCACAGGCATGGCGCTCGTTCTATCGGCTGGCTCCCGATATTTGCGCTAACTATTTGGTCAAAGCGCTGCGTTTCCTCACCGAACAAGGACAGGCGATCGCGGTCTAACCAGTTGTTAGCTAGCTTCGCAGCATCTCAGATACCCAAAGCAACATTTTTATGTGCGAAGATCTTTAGTGGTGAGAAATTCTGCAACCGTCAAGGAGATGGGAGATGGGAGAAAGCGCAGGGCGGATTGGCTTACAGGAAACGATAGCAGCATTGCGTAAAGAGTTGGTTGAGTCAATCGTCGCTTCTCAGACAGAGGGTTTGCGGTTTGAAGTTGGTGAAATCACAATGGAGTTTCATATAGAAGTTGAGCGGAGTACTGAAATTAAAGGCGGAGCTAAAGGTGGGATTAAGTTTTGGGTCGTTGAGTTAGGGGCGGCTGAGTTAGGGGCAGGAGCAGGAGCTAAAGATAAGACTATTCATAAAGTAACCATTCCTCTCAAGCCCGTTCGCTATGATGGCCAGCCTGTGCTAACGGGCAGCAATAAGACTATTGAGTAAATCATAGGGTGAAGTTCTGGTGAGCAACCGACAGTTTGAACCTTGGCGAGCTTTAGAAATAATGCAACCAAAATATGGCTCTGCCTATCGTCTTGGCGGCAGGCTAGTACTCACTGCTGCTCATCTTGTTGCTAGTGTAGGAACTAATTGTCGGGTTCGAGCAAAGGATGCCTTTGGTGAGGTAGATGCAAAAGTTGTCTGGAAAGCTCAGCAGGCAGACATTGCATTACTTGAACTACCGGATGACATCAATAACGTTCAGGCGGTAGTGTTTGGTCGATTGCCAGGTACAAGGAAGGGAGAAAAATTTAAGTTTGATATGTTTGGGTATCCAGACTGGGCATTTACAAAGCTCAAGGAAGCTAAGTATAGGCCGGAAGGACGACACATCGAAGGTGAAATCTTCCTAGCAGATGAATCTGGGGGCGGATTACTAGTTTTAGAACCCAAACGACTACCTTCAGAACTCCAAATAGCACGGCATCTCGAAAATCCAGAGCCTACATCTCCTTGGAAT
>CASBQJ010000049.1 GCA_949127705.1 Synechococcales cyanobacterium PMM_0085 | reverse complement strand
GCTTAACACGCAAGGTAATCTGGCTACATCAGGAATGAGTACGTTTTGAGGTGCTCTAACTCAAACCTCAAACTCAAAACTTATTTGATTCTGATTCCCAACTCAACAACCCAACTCCGCTCCACCCTCCCCCTTGCTGCAATTCTGGTGTATTTTGAAAACAGGATTGGGTTTATCAGAAATGACACATTTCTTTAATTTAGCTCGGGGTTGGAACGTGGAATATCGGTTTTTGTTCGTTCCTTTGATGGGTTTGGCGCTAGTGCTGCAGCTGTGGATGGGTGACCCTCTACCTGCCCTGGCAACCGCCACCTATGAGCTGCCGACCGTGTCCGCAGGCGACCCAACCTGGATTGTCGATGAAGGGGATGTGTTGAGCCGATTGAACCAGGGCAACATTACTGGCAGCTTGGAAACGCTGGCGAAGACCACGGGCAATCAGGTGCGGTTTGTCACGATTCATCGCCTAGACTATGGCGAAACGATTGAGGGTTTCACCAATAAATTATTTGAAGCCTGGTTTCCGACCGCAGACGTCCAATCGGCCCAAACCTTGATGGTATTGGATACTGTGACCAATACAGCCGCGATTCGCACCGGGGATGCCGTTAAGGCGCTGTTGCCCGATGAGATTGCCACCAGCGTGGCTCAAGAAACGCTATTGGTGCCGTTACGCAATGGCAACCGCTACAATCAAGCATTTTTGGATGCTAGCGATCGCCTAGTGGCCGTGCTCTCCGGTCAGAGCGATCCTGGTGCCCCGGTGGTTACAGAGGTCGTCGATACCGCAGGCACCTTTGCCACCCCCGAAGAAACAGCTGAAAGCAACGCCACGGTTTGGGTGATTGGCTTGTTGCTCGCGGCAACGGTGATCCCGATGGCCACGTATTATTTCTACCAGGGCATGCAGTAGTGCCGCTTACAGCAGTCTGAGCTGAGACTCGGCGGGTTCAGATGTAGGAGCGATCGCCCCTGCACCTAGTTCAGCACTGGTGAAATCTTGATCTAAATCCAATGGATTCAGCCAGAGGGTGCGATCGCCCGACAATAGCCCCTGAGCGGCGGTTAGCATATCGGCGGCAATATCCTCTAATCCAGACTGGTAGGAAAGGTAGGTTTTGAGTGCCTCTAGCGGTTCGATGGCGCTGCCCGCACCTAGCTCAGGCAACCGTGGCCGCGCCAGTTGGCTGACCAATTCGGGATGGATCGTGTAGGTATGGGCAGCGCTCAATGCCTGATGCAGCGTCGATTGATCGATCTGGTCGAGGTGCTCTGGGCGAATTTGATAGGTGAGTCGCACCACCGCATCAGGCACAAGCTTGGTCTGAATTTTAGCGAGCAGCGCCGTTTGGGGATCGGTGGCTGCGGTGAGATCAACGGCCAGCGTTTGAAATGGGCGCACCGCCAGCGGGCAAAAGGTTAGCTCCGCCTTGCCCCGTTCCACGTCCACCAACATGTATCCCTTATCCTCCAACTCTTCACTAAAATCTACCCGCTCAATGCTGCCGGGATAAACTACGGGCGGCTGCTCGCATAAAATTTGATGACGATGCACATGCCCCAGCGCCACATAGTCAAAGCAGGGGCGAGCCAGCAGCGCCATCGGCACCGTAAAACTTTTCCCGGCGGCCAAGAACCGTTCTGCGCCAAATCGAGCCGTATCGGTCATCAGATGCGCCAGCAGCACCGTTGGGATTTCTGGGTTGAGTCGGCGGATTTCGCCCTCTAGTGCCACCCGCAGGCGATCGCTCAACAGATCATTCACCTCGGCTAGCGATCGCCCTTCGGTCTCAGGCCGCGTCAGCAGCGTGGAGCGAGTGAGCCAAGGCAGTGTAATCACTTGAATTGCGCCGCTGCGGGTTTGAATGGAGTGCGTTTCGAGGCGATCGCCCACCACAAATCCCGGCACCCCCAGCGTCCGGTAAATGCATAGGCTAGCGCCGCCTTGGCCTTGCGTATGCTGATCGTGGTTCCCCACCAGCAGCACCGTTGGAATCTCTGCATCTACCAAGCGGCAGAACTGACTGGCAAACGCCTGCTGCACAAACGGTGGCGGCGTTGCATCGGGAAACGCATCGCCACCAAACAGCACCAAATCCACAGGTTCGGCGATCGCCCGGTCAATGCAGACCCCCAGCGTCCGCACAAAGTCTTCTAAGCGAGTATTTAGCCCCGTCTCAGGATTCACCCGCCCGTGCGAAAACCCACTGCCCATGTGAATGTCGGAAAGATGGAGAATTTTAACCATGCGCCGCCTACAATTGCCAAAATACCTTCCAGAACACTCATACTATAGTCGCTGTTACTATAGTTGCTGTCAGTCTGCTCACTCTCCCCAAGTGCTTTTACAAAAATATACGGACTAACTAGATAGTCCTACGCCATTTCAGGGATGACTAAATAAGGGGTAACTAATAAAAGTGCGTCGCTATTGTTCTGATATAAACCGGAACTCTCTCTAATGAGGCTAAGGAAATAGCTATATGAACAGCATATTAATGCAATCCGTTGGGCAGGCAGACGGTCGCTACTTCACAGATGCGGAACTCAGGCCGCTGAAGCAATACGCTCAGACTTATGCGACGCGACTGCAAGTCTATTCAATTTTGAGTGAGAAAAGTGATGCATTTGTCCTCCAGGCTCTGCGTAAGTTTGCCGTTACAGAGGCACAGGTGATTCAGCAGCATGGCGAGAAATGTAAGCGCGACATGAGTTACGTGATGCAGGTACTGGCGCTAAGCCTGTTGAAAGATGATGAACAGACATTTCGCGAACAGCTAGTGCTGTGGATGCAGAACATCATGGCCGCATTGCACAAAGAACAGCAGTCGGCTCGGGCATACCTGCTGTTGCAGCAGGTGATAGCCGAACAGATGCCTGCCGACTGTGCCAAGCTGGTCAATGTCTATTTGGATGAATTCATTTTGGCGCTCAAAGCTGGCGGTCAGTAGCATCCTGCAATAGCCACAGCCCGCTGTAGGTCATGCCCGAATTGTCGGGCTGCACCAGCAAAAAATGCAGCCCCTGGCTTAAGCTCTGCCGTTCTCGAAAGGTAGCAGCGGCTTGGCTCATCTCCGGGTCGTCAAAGGTGGTGAGCACCCAGCGATCGCACAACCCCGCTGCTAGAATTAGCCCATCGGGGCTACCGGGAATGTAGTGCAACCAAGCGGGACGCACCTGGCGCAACCACTGAGCCAGCCGCATCGACTGCCGACCGCCATCAATGACCACTCCAGGAATCATCGTGGTCGAGGCGATCGCCTGGTTCATCGGCAGCAGCTCAGACGGCATCTGGCAAATAGGAATGGGGCGATCGCGAAATGCCGGCTCTAAATCGGCGGCGGCGATCGCAGCAAACCGCCACTGGTCACCCCATAGCTCCTGCGGCATTGGCAGCGGCGGCGGTGAGTCGAGGGCGATCGGCGAGTAGGGTTGGCCAGTATAGCCCGCCATCGTCGGATACTTCGCCGCCCGCAGCTGCAAAATCTGTTTCAATGCCGGGGTGCGGCGGGTTGGCTCTATGGCAATCCCTAGCGCTTGCCCT
>CASBQJ010000048.1 GCA_949127705.1 Synechococcales cyanobacterium PMM_0085 | reverse complement strand
CCCAGGGAGTTCCAGAGTTTGGCAGAATAGCAGGTAAGCCGACCAGCCCCTGAGCCGCTAGGTCCCACAATTAAGCCCATTTGCTGCGGAGCCAATTCTAAATTGATCGATTTGAGAATGGCAGCAGGCGTAGCTGGAGGATGATACGTCAGGTTTTGGATGTGGAGCATTGGCAAGGAAAAAATAGTGGATGAGGGAGGATGAGGAAGGAGGGAGGAGGGAACATGAGAGCTGGGGCAAAAGTCAGAGCAGACTATGACTCAGCGGCTCAGGGGCTGGTCGGCTTACCTGCTATTCTGCCAAACTCTGGAACTCCCTGGGGGGCGATCGCGTCCCGGCACGTGATCAGGACAGCCCCACACCTTCGCCGCAGAATCGTAAACTAGTTAAGTGATTCAGACGCTTCATGGAGACATTGCATGTCTGTCGCAACGGCTTGTTCTCAAAACTCTAGCGCGTTTCAAACCGCTAATGCAGCTCAACTGTCTTCTAACATTGTTCCAAAGGTACCTAGAATGCGGCGGATAGTCACAGCGCTGGTCAGTGGGATGGCGATCGCCTGCACCACATTTTCTCTGCCGGCTCTGGCAGATCCGTTCCGAACCACCAATCCTCGTGCCATTGATGCCAATACAGAGGCTGCTTTTCTGGCCTTGTTTGCCGATGGCAACTACCAGCGAGCCAACACGCTCTTGCGCAATGCGCAGACAACTGAACCATTAGCCTATGCAATTCGCGCCTCGCTGGCATACCTAGACCAAGATTGGGATGCCTTGTCTGCCAACGCCACCCGCACCCGTGAGACAGCGGAACAACTGGTGCGCCGCGACCCCTTACGAGGCCATATTTATATTGCCGCCGGATATTTTTTAGAAGGAGCCTACACAGTGGCCACCAGTAGCAGCACGGTAGCCGCGACACCCACAGTCCTGAGCAACCTGCAACAAGTGTTTGACAACCTAGACCAAGCCGCCAAAATTGCTCCAAACGATCCCGAACTCAATCTGCTGAAAGGCTATATGGACTTGCTGCTGGCGGTTTACCTCCCGTTCACCAGCCCTACCCAGGCGATTGAGCGGCTTGAAGCCCATGCGGCTCCTGAGTTCTTGGTGGATCGAGGTCTGGCGATTGGCTACCGCGATTTAGAGCAGTTAGATAATGCGATCGCCGCTGTCGATCGGGCGCTAGCCGCCACACCCAACAACCCTGATCTGTTTTACTTAAAAGCCCAAATTTTGGTACGGCAAGGAAAAGATCAGCAAAGCATTGAGTATTTCCAGCAGGCGCTGACCCAAGAAGGCCAGTTACCCCAGAGTTTAGTCAATCAAATTGCTTGGGAAGAATGCCGCGCCAACAACCGCATTCTCGGGGTTCGCGATCGCCCCAGTCGGCAAACCTGTAATCCCTTGTTGAGACGGGGTTAGGGGTGAGACTTAAATAAGTTTTGAGTTTTGGGTTCTGAGTTGGCTTGGCTGTCTAACTCAAAACTCAAAACTTAAAATTCACCCATTACCCATTACCCATAGAAGACTTACGCCCTATTGCAGCGGCGTTAGGGTCGGAAGATCCGCAGAAGGCGCGTCGCCTGAATTAATGCAGGTGCCCATGGCAGCGGCAGTCGAGAGCGTTGTCTCTTGCCTGATACCCACTACACAGCTAGAAAACCGCTCGGGTAAGAGGCTGCGGCGGCAATGATCAAGTACGTCCGATAGGGTAGCCGCATCATCACCCGTTTCAATCTCGCTGTAGCACGTTGCGAGTTCTAGGGGACGGCGCACCCGCTGGCAGGCACTCAGCACTTCGGTGGCAGCCAACGTTTCGTTATTCTCGATTCTGTCTACACAGCGCGATAGTTCCAGAGGGTACAATGAGCGCGCACAGGCCGAGGCTGCATCTGGTTCTGCAATTCCTGTTTCTAACAAACTACTGGCACAGGTTGCGTAGTCACGTTCGTTAACGTTGTTGCGCGACCTGAAGTCGAAGGCGGCTGTAGCAGGAGCCGTAGGAATTAGCCCAACAGCGAATCCTGCTGCCACTAGTGACAGCATTGAGAACCGAGTCAGGTGCGATCGCAAGCTGAAGTTAGTCATGGCAAAAGGGAAGCAAAAGGACTAAACAGTTCAACCCACCAATCTTAGACCGAGTCTGACTAAATTTACAGCAGCTTGGCACTGATTTTTTGGGCGATTTTTCTGTGGCGCTCTATAGTGTCAGAAGATACTGGCAATGAGATAGGCAGATGGGGCAGCAAGTCAACCCGCAACGCATAAAGCACATTGTGAGCACCTACCAGCTAGCAGGAGAGGATGCGCTCGTGTTTAACCGGGCTTTAGACGACTGGCTGGGAGTTTATGTAGCTCCTTTAATTGAGCTGGCGTTGGTTGAAACCTTGGTCGATGGTTGGCTAACCGTACCGATGCCGCGTGGCCTAAAATTTTTGCATCGGGTGCAAGAGCGGCTTTTGAGCTGGGAAAGCCAGCCGATTATCAGCACCTTAACTCCGGCTCAATTCCACCAAATTACTGGCCTTGATCCGGCACCCATATTTGGCAATAATGGCACGCCGTTGACTCGCATTAAGGTGCAGGGCTAACGTCACACGCAGGGCTATGCGTTAGCGGCTCTGCCCGTTACCGCGATCGCCACCACGCCAAATACGTCAAT
>CASBQJ010000047.1 GCA_949127705.1 Synechococcales cyanobacterium PMM_0085 | reverse complement strand
GGCTTTTGCCAAAGTTGACGACTAGCGCCCCTAAGACTGCTCCCACCAGCGTGGCTCGACCGCCAACCGCCACCCAAATCACCATCTCAATCGAGAAAGCAATGTCCATCGCTTTGGGCGAAATAATGCCCGATTGCAGCGTAAACATCGCGCCGGCTAGACCCGCCAAGGCACCGGAAATGGCAAACACCAGCACTTTGAACCCAGTGGGGTTGTAACCTGTGAACCTAGCTCGACTTTCGTCATCGCGCAGCGCCATCAGCAATCGGCCAAATCGACCGCTGGTCAGCCAACGGCACACGGCGTAGGCGGCCACTAGCAGCAAAATTGTGGCTAGGTAGATCGATCGCTGGGTACCGGCATCGCTAACTGTTGCCCCCAAGATGGTTTTGAAGTCGGTTAACCCATTGGTGCCGTTGATGAGCTTCTGTTGGCCGTTGAAGAAGTTGAAAAAGATGATGGTCATCGCCTGGGTCAAAATCGAAAAGTAGACCCCGCGAATCCGGCTGCGGAACACCAGATAGCCCAGCACCCCCGCCAGCAGCCCTGGAATTAGCATCAGGGCGATCGCCGCAAACGGGAACGAATCGAACGGTCTCCATAACCAGGGTAGTTCTGTCACCCCGTACAGATCCATAAACTCTGGTAGCTGAGAGCTAGCGGTCGCCGGAATTTGCAGCTTCATGTGCATCGCCAGCGCATAGCCACCCAGGGCAAAAAACACCCCGTGCCCCAGACTCAGCAGCCCCGTAAAGCCCCAAATCAAATCAATCCCTAAGGCCGCGATCGCCAGCGCCAGAAATCGTCCCATCAAGTTGAGCCGAAAGCCCGACAACAACAGCGGCACAATAAACATCAGAAACAGGGCAACTAGCGCCACAATGCCCACTTCCATTAGCAGCGATCGCCGCCTCAACCAATCCAGACCTTGCCGTCCACCCGCCGCTTGAACCGTCATGCGCCACGCCCACTAAACAACTAACTCCCGTCAAACCCCAAACCCGCAGGTTCAAACCCTCTGTAGCTTTAGACTCAAAACTCAAAACCCAAAACCCAAAACGTCTCCTCTCCTACGCGTCCACCGTCCGCCCCTTTTGCGGAAACAGACCAGCCGGACGGAATTGAAGAAACAGAATAATCAAGGCGAAAACCAGCACTTTTGCCATACTGGTTGTGGCAAAAAAGGCAAAGACTTCCTTCAGAGCAGGGTTATTGGTTAAGTTTCCAAGAATCCCCGTCCCGATGACGTAGTCCGCGATACCAATTGCCATTGCCCCGACCACAGTTCCGACCAACTTACCAACACCGCCTACCACCACCACCATGAACGTATTGACGATGTAGTTTTGACCCGTGTTGGGGCCAACAGAACCCAGTAAACTCAAACCACAGCCCGCTACTCCAGCCAGTCCAGACCCGATCGCAAACGTAATCGCGTCCACTTTGCGCGTTGGGATCCCCAAACAGGCACTCATATTCCGGTTCTGCGTGACCGCTCGAATCCGCAAACCCCACTTAGTCCGATTGAGGAACCAGTAAACACCGGCCACACAGCAAATCGTCAGAATCATAATGAACAGCCGCGTCGAAGGCAGCTGAAAATTACCAATCGGAATCCCACCCCGCAGCCAAGATGGAGCCGTCACGTCCTGATTTTGGGCACCAAACCATGGCTTCGTGACCGCCAGCTTATACGTTTGGCCGAGGAATGCGCTCGCCGCTAGCGAAATGCCGATCGAAAGCGGTAGCAGCGCCGCCACAATCCATTTCTGCACCGACTCAAAATCGGCACGGCGTTTCAGCAACCACTGTCCGCCAAAGAACAATAGCGAAAACAAAATCAGCCCAAAGACCATAACCCAGCTGACACTTCGCACAAACTGTTGCAAAATCAAGCTGACGCCCCAGGTGGCCAGTAAGGTTTCTAGCGGTCGTCCATACAAATAACGAATCACCCCACGCTCTAGCGCTAGCCCCACCAGGGCTGCCACCAAAAACGCCGCAATTAGGGCAAAAAAGATATAAAGCTCAAATAAGGGGCCACCAATGCCTTTGAAGGCATTTTGCACCACAACGGTGGTGTATGCCCCCAGCATCATTAGCTCACCGTGAGCCATGTTGATGACGCCCATCAGCCCAAATACGATCGCCAATCCTAATGCGGCCAGCAGCAAGATGGAACCGATGCTCAGCCCATTGAAGATGCCATCTAAAATACTTGCGAACAACCGCTTTCTCCTATTTCAACGCGAATAGTCAACAGCGCCAGAACATCACGCCAACGCCCTACCTCAACACTTTACAAAGGAGGGGATCAGAGGCTGGCAACACCAAACCTCAGATCCCCTTTAGGCAGGAGGAAGGGGGAAGGATGAAGGATGAATTACATCCTTGTTTCCGTCCCTGGCCTTCTAATCCTTAGCTCTTAAACCCTAGATTTTGAACTTGCCGGGGTTATCTACGCCTGTCTTCGTCCAGTCGCAAGAGAAGCCCTTGGTCTCTGTCACGTATTGGTTCCAGGGAATGGGATCTACAGGGGCTGGAGTCGCATAGACAATCTCAAACAGACCGTCATCGCGCACTTCACCAATTCGCACCGTTTTGGAAATGTGGTGGTTGGGGAACATCTTCACAGGGCCTTCAGGCGCTGCAAATTCTTGCCCATACGCGGCTTCCCGCACTTTCTCTAGGTCAGCGGGGGTGCCAGCTCCACCCGCTTTCTCAACGGCTTGCTTCCAAATGTTGACAGAAATGTATCCTGCTTCCATCGGGTCGTTGGTGACGCGAGTGTCGCCAAACTTGGCTTTGAACGCATCCACGAACTTCTTGTTCTCGGGCGATTCTACTGTCATGAAGTAGTTCCAAGCGGCATACTGCTTCAGCAAATAGTCTTTGCCGATCGCCTGCACTTCTTCTTCAGCAATACTCACCGACATGGTGGGATATTTCTCGGCTGTCAAGCCAGCACCCTGCATCTGCTTGAAGAAGGCCACGTTGCTGTCGCCGTTGAGGGTGTTGTAGATCACACCGCCGTTGGGGAGAGCCGCCTTAATTTTGGCGATGATGGGCGCAACTTCCGTGTTGCCCAAGGGCAGATAGTCTTCGCCTAAGGTCTTGCCGCCTTTCTCTGCTAGCTGAGCCTTGATGATGGTGTTAGCGGTGCGAGGGAAGACGTAGTCAGAGCCAACTAAGAAAAAATCTTTGCCCTTGTTTTCGAGCAACCAGTCCACCGAGGGTTCGATTTGCTGGTTGGGTGCGGCACCGGTGTAGAAAATGTTCTTAGAACATTCTTGACCTTCGTACTGAACCGGGTAATAGAGCATGTGGTTCTTCTCTTCAAACACGGGAAGAACCGCTTTGCGGCTGGAAGAAGTCCAGCAGCCAAAGACCACAACAACCTCGTCTTGCTCGATCAATTTCTTCGCTTTTTCAGCAAAGGTAGGCCAGTCTGACGCACCGTCTTCTACAATGGCCTCGATTTGCTTGCCCATGATGCCGCCCGCTGTGTTGATCTCATCGATCGCCAGCTGGGTCGAATCTACCACGCTCTTTTCAGAGATGGCCATGGTGCCGCTAAGGGAGTGAAGAATACCCACCTTGATGGTGTCTCCACTAGCAGCAGGGGACGCTGCAGGAGATCCGTCTGCGGGCGATGCCGCTGGATCAGTAGGGGCACTGGGCGAGGCACAGGCTTTGAGCAACATGCTGGCTCCCAAAGCGGCGGAGCCATACACCATAAACTTACGACGACCAAATAACCTTGTCATGACACTCACTCTCCCCACTCATGAGGACGAAACGATCTAAAAAAGTCACACTACGCTGAGATATTATGCTTGAGATTGACACATAAATGTGTCCTGTTATACAAAGTGCGAAGTTTTAAGTTTTTGTAACAGTAAAAACACCGAAATTTAGGGACGGTTCGAGGCGGCTACCGCTGCCAGACGGTTCAAGCTACTTCTGGAGGATGAGCAGCTTGAGCCTGAGATCCCATGAGCAGCATTTCTTGATGGCGAATTGTGCTGATTGCAACGTCCCAAGGAAATGTAAATGACTGAAACGATTCAGGTGAAATTCGATCTTGATCTAAGTCGATCACAACCGTACTAAAGATTTCAAATAGCTGATTGCGAATCGCCTGTAATTTTGCCAAATCTTTAGCTTCGGGAACCTGATTCATCAGTTCTAGAATTTTAAGGTTGTACAGATCTGCCCGATTTTTCTGGCGCTCGATTAACCATTGGCGCAGTTGCCAGCCCCCTGAAGCGGTCAAAATGGCGATGGATAGCAATAGCCCTAAAGCATCCGAATAGACCATCAAAAAGTTAGGGCGGTCTTCGTCGTAGTAGGCTTTTGCGCCTGTATGCAGCGGCAGTCCTAAGTTGATGCTCGATTCGGGCAAGCGAATCAGGGCGGCTCGAGGATAGAGCGTCACCAGCTCATTGCGAAATTCAAATAAAGTCTCAGTAATTTGTCTCACTACCGTTGGATCGATCGCCGCGTGGGTGACTAAAACAGCGCGCACGCCCACTACAGGTAAGTCTTCGGGCGGTATGGGATTGGCTCCGTCGTAGGTGCCTTTAGGAATGGTGCTGGCCTCTAGGTAAGGGAGGGACAGCCGCAGCGACTGTGCCTGGTCAATTGGAATGAGTCTGCCACCCGTTGTTTGCAATAGCGTTCGAATGGAGGGACTGCCCAACGCGATGACGCGAAATAGCGCATCGACCTGACCTGCTTTGAAAGCAGCATAGGCATCGGGGGGAGACATTGGCAGCGACTTCAGGTCGGTTTCTGCTAGCCCGTAATGTTCGCGCAGGGGGGTAAACAAGGTGTAGGAGCCACTGCCTTTGGGCATGAGGGCGACTCGCTTTCCTTGTAAATCGCTCACTTGCCTGATCTTGGAGTTAGCAGGCACCATCAGGTGAAATACTTCTGGAAATAGGTAGGCGATCGCCCTCACCGATGGCACTACCGCACTATCGCTTTGAATAATGCCCAACTGTGCTGTTCCTTGAGCCAGCATTTGCACATTTTGGGTCGCCCCTTCTGACTCCAGCACGGTGATCTGAATCTTGGGTTCGTGCTGAGCCACCACGCTGGCCAAGGCTCGGGCAAAGGCGTAGTACTCTCCGTCTTTGCCGCCTGTCGCAATCGTTAGGTAATGGACATGGCGCTGCTCCTGTACCCACTGCACCGAGAAGGCGATCGCCCCCACAATACTCAATGCCACAACCGGAAGCGCAAATTTACTCTGCATTGACGCGTTTACCTCTCAATCAGGGATGGTTTCAATTTTTCAGATATTGGCATCAGCTATTGGCGACTGATGCCTGCACAGGTTCCCTGATTCGCTGAAGCCAGCTGCGAACGATCGATTTTTAAGATCTTAAAAATTTAAGATCTTAAAATAGATAAATAGATAATGAGATAATTGCGCTTCTAAAGCAATCCTTCTTGATCAAAAAAATATCTTTCAGTTCCAGCGCCTTAGCGTTGTGTCGCCCGTCTATGCCACATTTGTTTCATTTTGAAGTCGAATTTGCTGACTCGTTGCGCTGTATCCCGATGCAGGTGCGCTACAACCTAGACCACTGTGGCGTGAAGCTCAAACTGGTCGATTGGAACCGCTTTACCCTATCGGAGCGCACCGCGCTGGTAAACTTGCCCTGTGAGGCTGATGATGAGCAACAGGTCTATCGCACTAGGTTGCATGAGTTAGTGGCTCAGTATGGCGGCGATCGCCCTGCCAGCCTACCGATTGACCCCCACCCCGACTGGCAAGCGGTGGCTACCATTCCCGAAAGCGTCCAGGCCATGGCTCAAACCGCTGAGATGGCGCTGAACCTGGAGCAATGGGCTAGCCTGCGGCCACTCCAGCGGTTTGCTTTAATTAAGCTCAGCCGCTCTAACCACGAAAACCATAACTTTGTCCCCGCCCTGCAAGAGTTTGGCCTGTCGGGCGATCGCCCGACATCATGAACGCTCAAGTCATGTCAATATGAGTTAAGCTTTTCTGTGGGTTCTTCCGCAGATGGGAAGTCCTCCTAGAAATGGCGCAGATCGAAGCGATGCATCTAGGGTAAGAACGCTTACCAACTGAATTAGACCTCCTGTACGGATTATTTCCTGGCGCAGTCAGGTCGCAGCCCACGCCTTTTTGGAACAGGTTGAATACCGGGAGTTTATGGGTTCGTAGAGTCTTGTGGGGATGTCTACAATCGGTTCTACGTGGCGTGATCTGGCTACATTACCTAGGATGAGAACTCTGCCGTTTAATTAAGCTTTGCTAAAAAATAATCAGCTTGATCAAGCAGACTGCAACGTTGGTTCGGTTTATGGTGTGGGAGGACAGACGTGACTGGTTTTTTTGCACGATTCCATTCGCTAGTTAAAGCTGGTGATAGTAATCAAGCGCAGCAGCTAAACGAACAAGCTAGTCCCAGCGTTCAAGAACAGGGAGACGCTGTAGAACAGCCTAGTCCGCCGTCCCCTCAACCGTTTACGCCGCTGTATCGCAAGTGGTATGCCTGGGTGGCGGTGGCCGCGTTAGCTGGCATTGGCGGTGTCGGTAGCGCCGGTTATGTGAGCATTCGGCAAATTCAAAGCACGTTGCCCGACCCTCAAGATGCGCTGCGGTACGAGCGAGATGGATCGCTGACGATTAAAGCAGTCGATGGCTCAATTTTGCAGCAGCTCGGGCCAGCCACTCGCGAAAAGCTAACGATTGACGCAATTCCGCCGCTGTTGATCAAGGCGTTTGTTGCATCGGAAGACAAAAACTTTTATCAGCATGGCGGCGTTGATTATCAGGCGATCGCCCGCGCCACATTAGCCAACGTGATGGCCGGAGAAGTAGTTGAAGGGGCAAGCACCATCACCCAACAAGTGACACGGATTGTGTTTTTGGGTCAAGAGCGCACCTTTGATCGCAAGCTGCGTGAAGCCCTGCTGGCCAACAAAATGGAGCAGGAATTAACCAAAAAGCAGATTCTAGAGCGCTACTTAAATCTGGTGTATTTGGGTTCGGGTGCCTACGGCGTTGGTGATGCTGCCTGGATTTACTTCAGCAAGTCTGCCGATCAGCTGACCCTGCCCGAAATTGCGATGATTGCAGGGTTAGCTCCGGCTCCAAGCGAGTTTTCTCCCTTGGTCAACTTAGACTTGGCTACCCAGCGTCGAGATGTGGTGCTGGCGCGGATGGTTGAAGCTGGCTATATTACTGAAGCCGAAAAAGCGGCAGCGATCGCAGCTCCGATTGCCCTTAAGCCTAGCCAACCGCGTAACCTCGACAGCGGCACCCCTTATTTCACGTCCTATGTGCAGCAAGCGCTGCCTAAGTATGTCAGTGCCGAAGTCTTAGAGTTGGGCGGGCTAACGGTGGAGACGACCCTTGACCCTAAGCTGCAAAGCGAAGCCCAGCAGACCATTACTCAAGGCGTAGAAAAATACGGCAGGGCACAGCGCTTTTCTCAGGCCGCCCTGGTTTCAATTGACCCACGCACTGGCGAGATTAAAGCCATGGTGGGGGGAAAGGAGGCGTTGGCGGGGCAGTTCAACCGCGCCACCCAGGCTCAACGGCAGCCCGGTTCTACGTTTAAGGCATTTGTGTATACGACGGCGATCGCCGCCGGGCTATCGCCATACAAACCCTATCTAGATTCCAAGTTTGTCGTCGATGGCTATGAAGTCAAAAACTATAGCCCCAAACACCGGGGCAACTTGTCCATGCGTGACGCGCTGATTAACTCAATCAACGTTATATCCGTTAAAGTGCTGATTGATACTGGGTTTCAGCCCGTCATGGACATGGCCAAGCGAATGGGCATCACGTCTCAGCTGCTGCCCGCGTACTCCCTAGCGCTGGGCACATTAGAAGTAAACCTGTTGGAATTGACCAGCGCCTATGGCACCCTGGCCGCCCGAGGCAACCACGTCGAACCCCACGGCATCGTTAAAATTAGCGATCGCTTTGGCAAGGTAATTTACCAATCTGACTTCAAGCCAGAGCGCGCGGTTGATCAAGACAGCGCCGACATTATGGCCTGGATGTTGCGGGGTGTCGTCACCGACGGCACTGGGGGCAATGCAGCTCTGCGTGGTCGCCCGGTAGCAGGCAAAACGGGTACCACCGACGCCAAGCGAGACCTGTGGTTTGTTGGCTTCATTCCCCAAATGGTCACTGGCATCTGGTTGGGCAATGACAACAACCGCCCCACGCGCGGAGCCAGCAGCACCGCCGCCTTAATTTGGCGCAACTTTATGGCTGACGCCACCGAGGGGCTACCAGTAGAGCAATTTCCACAGCCCAACCTGCGGCGTAGTCGCAAAGGCAGCATTCAAGCTGAGCGAGTCAAACCTCGCAAGGTCACGGTTGGGGCGGCAGATCGGACTCAAGACGAGAATTCAGATAGCCCTCGCACGGCATCCCCAGACGCCCAGCGCGACAGTTCACCGTCCACCACTCCATCCGGGCGGGCGTTGGAGCCTGCCGAACCGTCACCCGGCAAAGTGCGCGGAGCCTTGCGTCAGTCTCCTCCAGATGCAATACCCTCCACGCCGGACGCATCGCCACCTGAGCCAGTGGCACCCATTGAACGTGAACCGATTGCTGCGCCAAACCCGCCCTCTGAGAACCGC
>CASBQJ010000046.1 GCA_949127705.1 Synechococcales cyanobacterium PMM_0085 | reverse complement strand
CGTAAACGAGGCACAAACTTAGACGAAATGGTAGGGAGGCAGGGCTTCACTGAGGCTGAGTTGCCAGTGGGGACACAATGCGATCCACTGGTTGAGATGATCCGCCAGCACGGGTTCATGGGTGCGGTTGACCAACAGGTGAAGGCGCTCGATGCCGTCTCGGGGTGTATCGAGTCGCCAGTTGGGATAGAGGGTGGCGATCGCCTGCTTCAGCATCTCTAACTCACTCTGTTGCTGCTGCTGCTGTTCTAGCTGACGTTGAAACTGCTGCTTTTTGGCTAAAAAATAGCCCTTGCCGCTAGTATCTTCTGTGTCTGTCGCGGTGATTGGGTCTACCAGGATTAGCTTCAGCGTATATTCTGCTTGATCTGACAGTGTGGCTAGCTTATCTAAATACTCGACAGCATGAGCTTGCAAATGCTCTAGCAGCTTGTCGCTCGACACAAAATAGGTGCCAAACCGTAGCGGTAGCAGCACCGTTTGCTCAAACATTTCACGGATCACCTGATCGTGATGTAAAACCGCCCGCATCAGCTGCTCATCGTTGCGCTGAAGCGCTTCCACATCTAGCTCTGCCTCCACCAACGCCCCAATGCCCGAATCCCAAACGGTCTGCAAAGACCCAGCAATACCAGCAGGCAGCTCTAAGCGCGCCGCAGATTCAGGGATGAAGGCGTAGGTGTACATATGAAATGTGGACTTAGAAATGGAGCTGAGGAGAGTCGAACTCCTGTCCGCCCTGGGTAGTGGTATCTCATTCATTCACAGGTTTAGCTTCGATTAACCCTCGAAGCGGGGACTGTCACTTATCCCGGACAGTGGGATTCTCCAGTAAAGTCTTAGCTAGCAATCAACTGGAGGAAATTAGCTAGAGCATCCGTTGGGGGTTTTGTCTGCAATCCTTAACGGAGTCAAATCACAGACGCTCGAACCTATAAGAGGTGTTTAGGCAACCAGGGCTGCTTTACGAGCAAAGGGTACGATGTTGTTCGCATGTACGTGTTTTGAGCCATTGATTTACGAGAGTTAGCCCGCTCTCGACCTGCATCACAAGATAGGATTCGCCAAAACGTCGAAACCGTTACAGCCCCTTGATGTTGTTGTGTACATAGACATTATAGCCAGAATGACTGCGTGTGGAGCAACACTTAACTTAATGGTTGATACGTCAGGTTAAGATCTGCCGAATCTGCATGATGGCATCCGTCAGCAGGCTGCTTGCCCGGTCAACCTCTGCTTCTGTTGTAAATTTTCCTAGCCCAATCCGGAGTGCCCCATCAGTTAGGGCTTGAGGTAGCTGCAAGGCTTGCAATACATGGGACGGAGCCTCAACTCCGGATGAGCAGGCAGAACCCGTTGAGATGGCTAGATGGTGACGGATTCTGGCAATCACAGCACTGTTGGGAATGTCGGGGATGGAAATGTGCAGGTTGCCCGCCAGCCGATTCGCTGTATCCCCATTGATGACTAAACCAGTGATTTTCTCTAGCAGTAAGTTCTGAAGCCTGTCGCGTTTGGTGGCGATCGCCCGCTCATCTGTTGCCATTTCTAGCGATCGCAGCCGACAAGCCTCCCCTAGTCCCACGATTCCTGGAACATTGAGTGTCCCCGATCGCATCCCGCGCTGGTGTCCGCCGCCAAATATCAGCGGCTCTAGACGACAGTTTTTACGAACAACCAAGGCTCCCATGCCTTTGGGACCATAGAGCTTATGGGCAGAAATCGCTAGATAGGTAATGCCCCAATTTTCAAACTGGATGGGAATTTTGCCAACGGCTTGGGAGCCATCGCAGAGCACAGGGACGTGATACCGCTGGGCAATTTGGGCGATCGCCTGCATCGGGTAAATAGTGCCAATCTCGTTGTTGGCGGCCATGACACACAGTAGGGATAGCCCATCGGCACACACCTGCTCTAAATGAGGCCGATGCGATGGCTGCCCTCACCGTTCGGCTGAGCGCTCACGTCGAAGCCCCCAGCCCCTCTACCAGAGCGGGAGCGGGGAGCAGGCAGGCTACCTTGAATGGCTAGGTTGATGCTTTCGGTTGCGCCGGATGTCCAAATAATGTCTCGGGCTGAGGCTCCAACTAAGTCTGCGACCTGTTTGGCGGCCTGTTTGATGGCAGTGTCGGCGCGATCGCCCCATTCGTGGTCGGTGCTGCTGGCATTGCCGAATTCTTGCGTCATGTAGTGGTAGACGCGATCGGCAACTCTGGGGTCAACGGGCGTGGTGGCGTGGTAGTCGAGGTAGATCACGGGGGCGGGGTGTCAGGTTTGGGAAGAGGGAGTGGAGGGGAATTCTAGGGTGACATCTTCGTAGAGATCGATGAGGCTGCCAGAGAAGTCGATGCTGGCAAGTTGAAAGGTGGCAGTGGCAGAGTCGGGGGTGTGAAACTGCAAGACCCATAGCCCAGCTTCGCTGCGACGAAAGCAATCGATGCGCTGGTGGCGGGTGCTGATCAGGGCGTATTCTTGCAGGCTGTCGAGGGTTTGGTAGTCGGCAAATTTATCACCTCGGTCGAAAGCTAAGCCCTGCGGGCAGGCTTCGCCAACTGTAGAGTCGGAGAGGACTTCGACAATCAGTCGGGGGTAGCGTTTGTAGGTGGGGGTGTCTTGGTCGCGGCGATCGCAGGTGACAAGAATATCGGGGTAGTAGAAGCAATTGCGGGCTTCGATGCGGGCTTTCATGTCGGATATATACACTCGGCAGTCGGTGCCCCGAACGTGGCTACGGAGCATCGCGAAAAGATTCCCAGCAATGGTGACATGGGTATCGCTTGCGCCTGCCATCGCATACGTTTCACTGTTGATGTATTCGTGTTTGATGGGGCTAGTTTCTTCGAGCCGCAGGTAGTCGTCGGGGCTGAGGGGAAAGGACTGGGGCGCAGTGATCATGGCGATCTCTCGCAAACAACGTCTGGTGTTGATCGTAGTTTAATTTAGCGGGGTTGGGGGCTGTGGAGAATGGGCGCTATTCGATTTGCATGAGGCGGCTGAGAATGCTGATATATTCGCCAGGGGTATTGGTGGGTAGGGGTTTGCTCCATTCAAAGGTTTCTGCATAGCCTTTGATGTGAAGGATGGAAATAGTGCGGGCGATCGCCAATTTGGAACCATATAAAACATGACGGAGCGGTTCTCGCGTCATGGTCGGTAAAGACACAGGAGGTGGAACGTCAGACAAAAATTCTTCAGCCATTTTCGGTGTGAGATTGAAGTGACTCTCGACACTATAGGCAACTTTCAAGCTGCCATCAATGAGTTTACTCATCAGTAATGAGTTATTCTTCATCATTGCGATGGGGCGCGACCTGTTTAACCTTAGACAAGATCTCAACAATGGAGGTGTTGAGTGAGTCAAGCCCAATGTCGATTTCATTAAGCATATTGGCAACCCGCAGCAGTTCTAATGCTGCCTCGGGACGGCGCTCAAACTCCGCTCCCCAGTTGCGATCGATGGTATCAAACTTATAAACGCCGAACGTTGCCCGTTCTAATGCACGAATGCACTCAGCCCGATATCCTCGCTCACCTGGCTGAATACGCTTAACCCAACGACGACAATATTCACTCGGCTCCATTAATGGCAATCCATTTGCAACATCAATCGCTTTTCTTCTGTACTGGGTCGCCATAGCTCAGTTAAAATGAGTAATGGCGATAATAGCAAAAAATAGCAGTGCAGGAGAAATTGTATATCAAAGCGTGCTTAGGGCTAGCTCGTACCAGTTTTGTAAGGGCTGCCAATAAATAAAATCTTAAGAAGAACCCAAGAGAGCTACTGGGAGTTTTAAGACTCTTGTCTGGGAGCATCATCTCTTGTGTAAGAGCGTAGCAGTTGGCCAGCAGATTTTGATTGTACCTACAAACGCTACGCTCCTATCAATAACGGATGACTAATCAAACCGTTAAGACGTTAAGACATTCTCATGACGCCACTTTAGTTATGTGTAGCTTCACAAAAAAATAGTGTCGGCTAGAGATGTTTTAATTTTCGTCTTCCTCTTCTTCTTCGTTACTTTGAGTACTTCGACCAGACCAATTAATAGCTTGAGGTAAAATAGCCTTTTTGTCCCCAATGATATCGCGGTATTTTTGCTTAAGATCTCGAACTTTAAGCGATGTTCTAAGCCCTAATGCATGACTGATCATTGTTGAAATTAATGTTCTCTCTTTTCTGCCACCGATAATAGTTCGTGTTGATGGATTCCAAATTACACCCACCCAAGGCGCATGATCGATGTCCATTGAGACATGAGTCATAATTGCTGCAATCACATCTGGAAGCACTTTTCTTTGAATACCCGCTTGTTTAATAACCTCTGCAACAATATATTGACCGATTGGACGGAAGAAAACATTTCCCCCAGGAATATTTTTTTGGGCATCATCCACAGCAGGTAATCCGTCAGAATCCAAAAGGAAACGAAGTTCACCTGGTTTCTGCTTCCCACTCTTAATAGACTCGAACTCAGGACAGCAATCAAGCATCTGTTTCCATATGTTTTCTAAAAACAAGTAATAGTTATCTAGATCGTCACTTGAAGGTCTAAATTGCTTGAAATCTTTATCAATTTGTGTTCCCTCATTATAAGCACCAAGTAGAATTTCGTTGACCTCATATAGTGCAGAGAGTGTTGTAATGTAAGAATCATTTGATTTAGTCGATGCAAGCTGTTTAGATCCTAAACTGCTCAATACCAAACCCTTTAGAATGCTACTCTCCTTGACTAGACGACGTGTGAGAATTGCCACGCCATCATCCTCGTCAATAGCGATATTCATACCAGAAGATGTTGGTTTAGCTCTTCTGTTTAAGGTGGAAAACAGCCTACGAGTTCGTTGCAATCCTTCTTTTGAGTCTTCATGTTTGAGAATAATTACAGTAATTTCCTCTTTCGCCAAGTCAGGCTCTATTTTTATAGCCTCTTGAATAGACTTTAGGCGATGTTGTCCATCTAAAGCATAGTAAACTTGACTTCCATCGAAACGAAGAAGACCAAAGCCGTAACTTCCTCTGTCTTTATCGTCTATAAGCTCGTGCTCATCGACTCTTACAGGGGAAAACTCTGGCTCTCCCCCATAAACAGCAACAACTAAAGCACCGTAAAAGCGCTGCTGTTCATTTAAGAGATAAGGAACCATCTCTTTTTCAACACGATCTTGAATTGCTCTTTGGAGCAAAGCATCAAGATCCTTGTTTGCGTGAATTTCTTCTGCAAGCCTGCATTCACGAGCAACTTTGCCCATTTTCATTACAGTGACATAGTATCTCCAGTCACCCATTTTTGCTTGTAAAGCTGGCACATAATCTGGCATTTCTCTTGCTCCTACTTGGATGTACTGATTAAAACGCTTTGCCCCAGTG
>CASBQJ010000045.1 GCA_949127705.1 Synechococcales cyanobacterium PMM_0085 | reverse complement strand
GTTTGGCGGTGCTGTGGAAAAATCTGGCGATCGCCCATCAGCGGGCTAAAGCGGCCTTAGCCTTGCCTCAACGTTCTTTGGTTGGCAGTTTGAGGCTGCGATCGCTGTTGCCCCTCACCCTGGGTTTGGCGCTACTGGTGGCAATGCTCGGAGTCTATCACGGCCAAATTGCCATCACCCACTGGCAACCGGCGTTTGGGTTAAATGACGCGACGCCGCCAGTGCCGCTGCAATTTGGGCTACAGGCCATGGGGCAGGTGGGGATGCAGCTAGTCCAGCAACCGTGGCGGCTGGGGTTGGCGATCGGGCTGGCGATCGGGCTGCTGATATTTTTTCAGGTGGGGCTATGGGCGATCGCGTTTTTGATCAGCCTGGGGTTTGCCCTTGTGCTGGCTAACCATTGGACCACAGTGCTGCTGGCGATACATCCCACCTCGTTCAGCCGAGTTGATCCACTGTTTGGGCTAGACATTGCCTTTTATATTTGTCGCCTACCGATGTGGGAACTGCTGGCCTATTGGGGGGTGGGGCTGTTTACCCTGGCGTTTGCATCGGTGTGCCTGGTCTATTTGCTCTCAAATCACAGCCTCAGCGATGGCAAGTTTGTAGGGTTTTCCTGGCTGCAACGGCGGCATCTATGCGGCCTGGGCGGTTGGCTAATGCTGGCGATCGCGCTCAACTACTGGCTCGACCGATACGAATTGCTGTATTCGACCACGGGGATTGCCTATGGAGCGGGCTACACCAACGCCACCGTGAAGGTGCCGCTCTACAGTGTGCTCAGCGTCGCGGCACTGATGCTAGCGCTGCTGTTGCTGCGGCGATCGACTGGCTCCACCCGTCCTGCAATCAGCCAAGCCCGTCCGTCGATTGCAGCAGCACCGCGCCGCCGTTCCCTGCCGCGAGATCGATCAGGTGAGGCGGTGGCAAGTGTGCCCAATCCCTTTTTGCCGCTGTTGCTCTATTTGGGGATCGCCGCGATCGCCACCTACCTATTGCCATCAGCCGTCCAAGGACTGGTGGTGCAACCCAACGAATTAGCCTTAGAGCGACCGTATCTAGAACGCACCCTGGCGCTGACCCGAGCCGCCTTCGATTTAGAAAAAATTCAGGTTGATATTTTTGATCCCCAAACCAGCCTAACCGCAGCATCGCTGCGCCAAAATGCCCTGACGATCGACAACATTCGCCTCTGGGATACCCGCCCTCTATTAGAAACCAATCGGCAGCTCCAGCGGATTCGACCCTACTACGAATTTCCAGGAGCCGATATTGATCGCTATGTGCTGCCCACGGCTCAAGGTACCCTAGGCCAGCGCCAAGTCCTGATTTCAGCCCGCGAGCTAGACTATCGCAGCGTCCCAGCGGAGGCGCAAACATGGGTCAACCAGCATCTAATTTATACCCATGGCTATGGGTTCACCCTCAGCCCGGTGAATACGGCCGTTGAAGGGGGTTTGCCTGATTATTTTGTTCAGGGGATTGAGCAAGCCGTTAGCGATCCGCTGGTGCGACAAACGATCCCAATCGATCAGCCCCGGATTTATTTCGGAGAGCTGACCGATGCCCATGTCATGGTAGATACCCGTGTGCGTGAGTTAGATTATCCCAGCGGCAGCGATAATGTCTACAACACCTACGACGGGCAGGGCGGCATTGGCATCGGAGCCTACTGGCGGCGGCTGACGTTTGCCAAACACCTGCGCGATTGGCGGATGTTATTCAGTGAAGAGCTAACCGACCAAAGCCGTCTGCTGTTTCGCCGCAACATTGCCAGCCGCGTGCGGGCGATCGCCCCCTTCCTGCGGTTTGATGCCGATCCCTATTTGGTGATAGCCGATGCGGGTCAGGAATTTGGCCGCTCCGGCGCTAGGGCGCGATCGCCAGCGTCCCCGCCCCCGTCTCCCAATTATCTCTACTGGGTGATTGATGCCTACACGACCAGCGATCGCTACCCTTACTCCGACCCACGCGGCAATCCCTTCAACTACATCCGCAATTCCGTCAAAGTAGTCGTCGATGCCTACAACGGCACGGTGCAGTTTTTCATTGCCGACGACCAAGACCCGCTGATTCAAAGCTGGAATCGAATTTTTCCAGGATTACTGCAACCGCTGGCCGCCATGCCGTCCGCCCTCCGCAGCCATATTCGCTACCCACAAGATTTTTATCAGGTGCAGTCTGACCAGCTGATGACCTATCACATGACCGATCCCCAGGTCTTCTATAACCGCGAAGACGAATGGCGCGCCCCCAACGAAATTTATGGCGATCAAACGCAGCTGGTGAATCCTTACTATGTGATCATGGAACTCACCAACGATGCCAGTGAAGAATTTGTGCTGCTGCGACCCTTCACACCCGCTCAACGCACCAATCTAGTTGGGTGGTTAGCGGCACGCTCCGACGGCAGCAACTACGGCAAAATGCTGCTCTACCAGTTTCCCAAACAAGAGTTAGTGTTTGGCCCCGAGCAAATCGAAGCCCGCATTAACCAAGATCCAATTATTTCGCAGCAAATTGCGTTGTGGAATCGGCTCAATTCCCGAGCGATTCAGGGCAATTTACTCGTCATTCCGATTGAGCGATCGCTGCTCTACGTCGAACCGCTCTACCTCCAAGCTGAGCAAAACAAATTACCCACGTTAGTGCGCGTAATTGTCGCCTACGGGAACCGCATCGTCATGGCCGAAACCTTACAGCAAGCCCTAGATGCGATCTTTGTTGCCGCACCAGCAGACCCAGCGGCGATCGTTCGGCCCTTTGAGCCAGAAGCCGTTCCGTGAATGGGACGCGCTTC
>CASBQJ010000044.1 GCA_949127705.1 Synechococcales cyanobacterium PMM_0085 | reverse complement strand
GTGGTGGAAGGAACGCATCTGGTGGACGATGCCAAGCAAAGCCTCCACCAAATTCTCAATGTATCCCACCAGATTGACGAATTAGTCCAGTCAATTTCAGATGCAACCGTCTCCCAGGTTGAAACGTCTGAGTCGGTTTCTCGACTGATGAAACAGATTGCTCAAGTGTCTGAGCGCACCTCAGATTCCTCGCGTCAAGTGTCATCATCGCTGCGGAAAACCGTGGCTGTCGCTCAAGAGTTGCAGGAATCGGTGGAGACATTCAAAGTCGATTCTGACGGCTAATCCCTTTGCTTCAGGGCTGAGACTGCAATTCACCATCAAGGTGCGAGCGATTTACACTATTTATCACTGGCAATAAACCCATGTCACAGGACAAGGAACTAGAAATTCGGCGACAGTTTCTCGATGAAGCAGAAGACTATCTGCAAACTCTGGAAGATGTAGTCCTTGGACTTTCTTATCAGCGCATTGATGCCCAAAAAATTAATGGGGCACTGCGAGCGGCTCACTCAATTAAGGGTGGAGCGGGCATGATGGGCTATCAAGCCCTGACCGATTTGTCACACTATTTGGAAGATTCCTTCAAGGTGCTAAAGCTGCAAAAGCAGTCGCTGGAGGTTGACTCTGACCTCGTGCAGCTATTGCTGAGAGGCATTGACTGCATGCGTCATGTCATTAGCTGCGATCGCCAAAGCATATTGCTTCAGCCCGATTGGCTAACGGGTACCGCTCAGGCTGTGTTTGAACAGTTACATCAACGCTTAGGTGATCCTCCAGACGAAGATGCTAGCTCTGTATTGTCGGCTGATAAGGGTCAAGATCTCCTGCCGCTGCTGTTTGAATCTGAGGTAGAAATCTGTCTGCAACGCTTAGAAGCCGCCCTCAATGATCCAGAACAATCTAACTTACGCGATGAAGTATTGCTGCTAGCGCAAGAGTTGGGTGGGTTGGGTGAAATGCTGCAACTGGAGGCATTTAGCCAACTCTGTACATCTGTGGCAGACTATGTGGTAGCGGTGGGTTCAGAGCTGGTCAACCAGGTTTCCCGCGAAGCGTTGCAGGCATGGCGGCGATCGCAGGCACTGGTGTTAACTTACCAACTGGAGTCATTACCTAGGGCGATCGCCATTCCAGGTTTCGTGTTACCAGAGGCGTTGCCAGCGGCGTTTCCAGATATAGATCTGTCTGGCTCCTTCGATGCGGACAGTTTCGATGTAGACAGTGCCGATCAGGCTCAAGCGCCGCTCAATCTCATCCTCGATTCTATGGCCGCTGCCTCCTGGGATGACACCAGCCAAATGGCGTTCAACGAAGCTATCTATGATGCGCAGTTTGAATCGATTGAGTTGCCGTCTGAATCAGTTGCTATGCCTGTACCGCAGGTGGTTGCGCCTCCACCCCCCGCCTATCAGCCGGTGGTCAGAGAGACTAGAAAAGCCACCTGGCAACAGCCCGATGCCGACTCAATGGAGCCAGATCTAGATGCTACGGTACGCGTATCGGTTAAACAACTCAATCAGCTGAATGACTTGTTTGGAGAGCTGACCATTGACCGCAACGCCCTTGATCTGTACTTGAAGCGCCTGCGCAACCTAGCGCAACTGCTAGGCCATCGTGTCCATGTGTTAGAGCAATCTAACTCAGAGCTACGGACTGCCTACGATCGCCTTGCCAGGGGCGGCAATCGACATCGCCATGGACGCCTGACTCAGAAGCTGCTACCGGCGGGCGAGTGGCGTGATTTAGGCGATCAGTTAGGCCGTAACGGGATGCTGCAAGACAATTTTGGGTCACCTGATGGATGGCCGCTCTCCTTCGATCCTGCCGTCAACCAAACTGAGGGATTTGATGCCCTGGAAATGGATCGCTACGATGACCTGCACCTCCTGTCTCAACAGGTGCTAGAAACGATCGTTCAGGTGCAAGAAGTTACCGTTGATATCGATCTCAGTTTGGAAGATGTCGAGCAAACTGCGCGGACTCTGAACAAAACGGCCAATCAGCTGCAGACTCGGCTGACCCAGGTGCGGATGCGCCCTCTAGCTGACATTGTGGATCGCTTTCCTAGAGCCCTGCGAGAGCTATGTTTGCAGCATGGCAAAAAGGTGCGCTTAGAAGTATCGGGAGCCAATACGCTCATTGATCGCAATATTTTAGAAACCCTTAATGATCCGCTGATGCATCTGTTTCGCAATGCATTTGATCACGGGATTGAAGCTGCTCAGCGTCGTGTAGAGCAAGGAAAACCAGAAGAAGGAGTTATTAAAATTCAGGCATTTCATCGAGGCAGTCGAACTATTATTACACTGCAAGATGACGGTAACGGCATCCCAATTGAAAAAATCCGTGATAAGGCCAAGATGATGGGGCTTGATTCAGTATTGTTAAAAGCAGCCAGTGATGAGGAATTAGTTTCTCTCATCTTTGAACCCGGTTTTAGCACAACTGATCAGGTCACATCGCTCTCGGGGCGAGGGGTGGGCATGGATGTAGTGCGCGCTAGCTTAAAGCAAGCCCGAGGCGAGATTAAAGTAGATACTCAAGCTGGCAAAGGCACGACCTTTACGCTGTCTGTACCCTTTACCCTGTCGGTGGTGCGGGTGCTGTTAGTAGAAAGCAACGGCATGCTGCTGGCGTTCCCCATTGATGCCATTAGCGAAATGCTGGCGCTTGATCCGGAGGCCATCCTGCAAACGGCAGGTAGCGAGATGCTCAATATTCAGGGCACCGTTATTCAATTAATCGCCCTCTCTCGCTGGTTAAAGTTTCATAGCTTGCGCTATCCCTATCGCTTAGAAACACCGCCTAGTGTCAATACGCCAACGGTGCTGTTAGTGCAGCAAAATAGCCAGGTGATTGGCATTCAGGTAGATTGTTGCTGGGGCGAACAAGAAACGGCAGTACGCCGAGTCGATGGCACGATTCCGCTGCCGCCCGGTTTTAGTAATTGCACCATTTTGGGAGATGGTCGGGTGGTGCCGCTGGTGAATGTGACAGAACTACTGCATTGGATTGCCAGTTCAGAAGTGTCAGAGGCCGCTTTAAGTACTCCTGCCGAACCTTACCTGAATCTGTTGCCTAGCTTGCCCTCATCTGATCTATCGCAGCCGTCTCAAAAGGCGAACATTCTGGTGGTCGATGACTCAATCAATGTCCGGCGGTTTTTGGCGCTAACGCTAGAAAAAGCTGGGTATCAGGTTGAACAAGCCAAAGATGGCCAAGAAGCGGTCGAAAAACTACAGGCAGGGTTGCAGGTGAATGCGGTGGTGTGTGATATCGAAATGCCGCGTTTAGATGGCTATGGCTTTTTGGCAAAAATTAAATCTCACCCCCAATTTGAGCATTTACCGGTGACGATGTTGACCTCACGGACCAGTACGAAGCACCGCCAGCTAGCACTCAGCTTGGGGGCGATCGCCTACTTCTCCAAGCCCTATAACGAACAAGCACTCCTCGCCAATCTGGCGCACCACATTCATGGCACCTCCCCACTCCCTGCGAATGTTTCGCTCTAAGGCAATTGAAGTCACTCAGCAGGTAATCATTTTTTCTTTACAACAAGAACAGTTTGCCCTACCTTTGGCACTGGTTGTAAAGGTAATGGCGGTCGATCATCTCTATGCCCAGGTGGGCGGTGCTGAAACGGCGCTGGCATTTGCTCAAAACCAGGATATTCCGGTGATTGCAATTCACCAACGGATATTTGGCAGCTCGACGGGTCGCTCAGGCAATCCGTCTGGTGTAGAAGGCGATCGCCCCGCCCTAGCTTCTAGCTCAGAGCAAATTGTGGCTCGCTTTTTGCTGCTAGTGTATGACATGTATGGAGAGCTAATTGGGCTGCCTCTAGATAGCCCACCTGCCCTCAGGCGCGTGCCAGAATCTGCCTTCAAGCCAATATCCACCACCTATCAAAATACTGGCAGCATCCGCTGCCTAGCCGGGTTAATTGTCCTTCAGCCCGACAGCCGCCCGATTTTTCTGCTGAATTTAGCACAATTGTTGCAGCCGCAACATGCCCTATCATCTGGCCGCTCAAGTGAGGCATAGCCGCTGCGCTAGTGCGGGGATTTAGAGGGGTTGAACCTGTTTTATCGTTAATATCGGTTTAAACAGATGGTGAGACGATTGACACTGGTCGGGGTGTAGCATGCTATGCCCCGACTGAAGCATCTGCCACCAATAGCAATCAAATTAGTTCAGCTTGGATATTAATCATTTATTTATTGTTTGTCAATTATAAACCTTAATTATAAATCTTTTTTTATAGCCCGCTCCCCTTAAAGATTTGGTGAAATACGGAACCTTTTGCTTGTTAGATGCATTTTATTTACTTAATATGGTTGCAGAGCAAGATCATTATTCAGTAATCCATGAAGGCGCGAGACGGTAGAAGTTAAGTAATGGCGAGCATATAAAGTTCACTCATTGCTTATGTTCCTGATCCTTTTACATTGCGCACGTTGCATCTATCTGGCTCCATTTTCTGCGGAAGCTGTAGAGGTATGGCGATTACCTCTACCAGACATAAAAAGTGAATTTCATATTTTTTAAGCGGGATTTTCTAGTATAGGTCAGCCACTGACTTTTGCTGGAGCATGTCGTAGTAGGGTCATCGACAAATTGAATATCCATCAATACTACAAGGGCTGATCAGGTGGAACATTTTCAATTTTTTAGCGGTCTAAAGCAGCTGAAATTTACTGGCCAGCTTTCATGGATCCCTACGATGGAGTCGCAGTGGGTATGCCATCTATTCCAAGGCGACAGCATGTATGCCACTGGTGG
>CASBQJ010000043.1 GCA_949127705.1 Synechococcales cyanobacterium PMM_0085 | reverse complement strand
TATCTAGACAACTGGCTACGAAGCTCGAAAATCTCAAGAGCGATCTTGAGAAGCCCGCGCTGTACTCGTAGAGTCAGCGCCGGGAGAAGTCACGTGCTGTCTAGTTGCTCTGGTTAACGCATAGCCTATGCCGCTCGAACAATGCCCAAAGTGCAATTATCGGTTGGGATCACCCTTAAAATCGTCTGGACGTCAGGTCTGTGCTAAGTGTGGCTGGACGGATCAGCCTCGACAAAAGTTTGCTGACCAGCCCGCCCAGACTCAGCCTGCCGCAACTCAGCCCGATATGACTAAGCCTGCTACCGCTAAACCTGCTACCGCTAAACCTGCTACTAGCATGTCGCCGCATGATATTCAGAAAATTTTGGAGCAAGCGGCGGCTCAGGCGTTGAATAATATGAAGCCTAAGGGGAAGCAAGACCCTAACTTACCGACTGAGTGATCCGTTGCCACAACTGTGGTCTAAAGGGTGGCCTAACAGATGGCCTAGCGGTGCTGGGATATCTGTCAGGCCACCAGCCTAGTCGGCGGGGACGTGATTGGAAAACACGTAAATCCGCTGGGTCTCCCACCCTTGGCAGACCTGGGAGGGCGGAACGGCGGTAGGCGCATGATCGAGCCGGAAGAGCTGTCGATCGATCTGGACTTGCAGATTCATCATTGGGTCGGTGCCGGGAGAGACCATGAACTCCAACTGCTGAATGGTGGGCCAGGTGGCCAGGTCGTCCAGGATTTTAGCGATCGCCCCCCCATACGGTGCGGCGGCTGCACGATTGGGATGTTGATACCAGTTAGCGGGCAGTGGATGAGATTGGTCAAAGCCAAAGTGAACAATCAACGAGGCTCGGTTGAAGAGCGCGATCGCCACCGGGCGAGCCTCTTCTTGCACCAGTAGATTGTGCGCTTTTGCCAAATAGCGAAGTTTTTCGAGGCGATCGTAGCGCTCTGTGATGCTGGGATCATCTTGCCACTGAATTGCTACGGTTAACAGGTATGTTTGCAGCATCAAATGGCCTAGCTTTTCGGCTTTAGTGGCCAAATAGTCGGCGTTGTAGCTGGTGGCTTCGATAATCAGCGGCACGCGATCGACCATTTCTAGCCCATAGCCCTTGAGTCCAGCAATTTTGCGAGGATTATTGGTAATCAGGCAGAATTTTTGCACGCCAATGTCATTGAGAATTTGGGCACCCATGCCATAGTTGCGCTGGTCGGCAGGGAAGCCTAGCCGCTGGTTCGCCTCTACGGTATCTAGCCCCATATCTTGCAGAGAGTAAGCTTTAAGCTTATTGATTAAACCGATCCCACGCCCCTCTTGCCTCAGGTAGACCACAGCACCTGCCCCAGCACTGTCGATCATTTTCAGCGCGGCCTGAAGCTGCATGCGACAGTCACAGCGCAGAGACCCGAGGGCATCCCCAGTCAGACATTCGGAGTGAACTCGCACCAGCACAGAGCGGCCTTTAAATGTAGCGGGATCACCTTTGACGATCGCTACATGCTCTGAGCCGTCTAATATGTTGCGGTAGGCATAGATTTTGAACAAGCCAAACTGGGTCGGCATATCGGCTACTGCCTCTCGCCGAATGAACCGCTCATGCTGCAAGCGGTAGCTAATTAGATCGGCAATGCTGATTAGCTTCAATCCGTGGTGCTGAGCATAATTGATGAGCTCGGGCAGCCGCGCCATCGACCCATCGGGGTTTTGAATTTCGCAAATTACCCCCGACGGATACAGACCCGCCATCTGAGCCAGATCTACCCCGGCTTCGGTGTGGCCGGCCCGTTTGAGCACGCCCCCATCCTTAGCGCGCAGTGGGAAAATGTGCCCTGGGCGGCGCAGGTCGCTGGGCTTGCTAGCTGGGTTTAGCGCCAGCTGAATGGTGCGAGCGCGATCGTCAGCCGAAATGCCAGTCGAAACGCCCAGATGGACAGCGCCATCGATGCTGACGGTAAAGGCAGTCTGCTCACTCTCGTCGGTGTAGGCACTGACCATTAGCGGCAAATCGAGCTGATCGAGCCGCTCGCCAGTCATCGCGAGACAAATCAGCCCGCGCGCTTCGACAGCCATGAAATTTATCATGTCGGGCGTGGCAAACTGGGCGGCGCAGATTAAGTCACCCTCGTTTTCGCGGTTTTCATCATCGACGACCACCAGCATGCGCCCCGCTTTCAAATCTGCTAAGGCAGATTCAATCGAGTCAAATTGAAAGGGGGGATGGGAATTCAAGAGTTTGGTTTTGTTGGGTTGAAGCGGTTCCACGGAAAGTTCCTAACTATCCTAGCTGAAAAGAATAAAACTGTTAACTTTTTTAAAGTTCTCCTCTAGCCCAATTGTATCTCGTTCCGCTATCTCATCTGGGATTCGGGCGTTATGATGAGGGCGTTCTGTTCGGGTGAGGCAATCTGGCGTGAACCAAAATGCGGCTGAACAGCAGAATGATGGGTTCGAGATCGCTGACAGAAATCAGACAAAAATCAGATCGCACCGGGGTTCAGCTTGGTCTATTGTGAGGCTACTGATTCTTAATTCTCAGCCAAGAGATGCTTAAACCCTGGATTCTCAGGGACGGAATTTTTAAGCACTAGATTCTCACCAAAACCACTCTACATAACGACATTTGTTAAAGGCCAGCCATCATGGGTGATTCAGAGCGTATACCTGTCGGGATTATTGGCGCATCGGGCTATGGCGGCATTCAGCTGGTGCGGCTGTTGGTCGATCATCCCCTGCTTGAACTTGTGTACTTGGGGGGCGACAGCACGGCTGGGAAGCCATTTTCCGAAATTTATCCTCATTTAGGGCATCGGATCAGCTTAGTTGTAGAACCAGTGGATCTGGAGGTAATTGGCGATCGCTGCCGCATTGTCTTTCTATCGCTGCCGAATGGGCTGGCGCTGAAAATGGCTCCCCGCTTGCTGGAGAAGGGCTGTAAGGTGCTAGATCTGTCGGCGGACTACCGCTTTAGCGAACTCGACACCTACAAAACCTGGTATGGCGGCGATCGCGATGACTATGCCACAGCCCAAACAGCCGTGTATGGGTTACCCGAACTGTATCGCGATCGAATTGCCGATGCCCAACTCGTCGGCTGTCCGGGCTGTTTCCCCACCGCCAGCCTGCTGGGGTTAGCGCCGCTGCTAAAACAGGGGCTAATTGTCCCTGAAACTGCCGTAATTGATGCCAAATCTGGTACGTCTGGTGGGGGTCGCCAGCCGCCCAAAGTGAATATGCTGCTAGCCGAGGCCGACAACTCACTGGGAGCCTATGGCGTCGGCGGTCGGCACCGCCACACCCCTGAAATTGAGCAAATTTGCAGCGACCTAGCCGGACACGAAGTCATGGTGCAATTTACGCCGCACCTGATCCCCATGGTGCGGGGCATCCTGGCGACCATCTACGCCACCATGCGCGATCCGGGCCTGGTGCGCGACGATATGCTGACCATTTACCAAGCGTTTTACCGCTCATGTCCTTGGGTGCGAGTATTGCCCAGCGGCATCTATCCCCAAACTAAATGGGCGTGTGGCACTAACCTGTGCTACATCGGGATTGAACTTGATCCCCGCACAGGCCGGGTGATTGTCATGTCGGCGATCGATAATTTGCTCAAAGGGCAAGCAGGGCAGGCCGTACAGTGCCTCAACTTGATGATGGGGTGGGAGGAAACGCTAGGTCTGCCGCAGTTGAGCTTTTATCCCTAAACGTTAGGCTCCCCACTATGAGTGTCTACCTCACCGGATTGACCTGAACGTCTGCACGATTGGGATGGCCGTTCGTAATCACGGCATAGCGGGAGGTGCTGGTAAAGCGCAGCTGCCCATCTACCCGAATTTGAGCGCGAATCACATAAATGTTCCCGTCCTGGACTAAAGCCGGGTCGTAGGGGATTTCGAACTGGAATGGCACCTGCCTGCCGTTGGAGGTAATGGTCTGCTTGCCCAAAACGATGGCGGCAGCATCTTGACGTGAGACGTCTTGCAGCTCTACTGCAACCACGCTATTGGGGGGCAATGCAATTCGTGGCAGGTAGAAGACCGTTCCGGTCACGCTGGCTTGAGTCGGGGGCAGCGGGGTCATGGCGATCGCAGCCCCTAAATCAGCGGGATGGCTCAGTCTAGCAACATCAGTAAAACTCGCAGTAGGACTGAGGCTAGTGGCGGTACTGGGGATGGTAGGACTGAGAGTGGCGGTACTGAGAGCGATCGCCCCTAAGGAAAATAAAATATGCATGGTCAAAGATAACCCGAGGAGTCCGTACCATATTCTGACGTAATCCTTGCAGAGAATACTGGGTTACAGTCTTTGAAACGAAATTCTTTACTGTTCACATCCAATGCCATCTTTATCGCCCATCATTGAACAGAGTCTAGAGAAATTTAGCAATCAATCACAGGCTTCACAGTTTCTTCAGGAGAAGCGGCTATGGGGAGGTTTAATGCGAAGTTTCTATGAAGAGGCCAGTTGAAATGTAGATAGCACCCGCGATCTTGACTATTATGACCAGACCGTAGCCTTATATAGGTTAGGCAGTTTCACATAGCGTTCAAAC
>CASBQJ010000042.1 GCA_949127705.1 Synechococcales cyanobacterium PMM_0085 | reverse complement strand
GTCTTAGTCCCCATTCTCTACTCAGGAGAAGGCCAGATGACAGGTGTTGCGCATCCCCCAACGCTAGCTCTAGAGGAGTTTCTGAAGCTGCCAGAAACGAAACCTGCCAGCGAATTTGTAGACGGTCGCATCGAACAAAAGCCCATGCCTCAGGGAAAACACGCTCGTCTGCAACTGAAATTTTGTGGTGCAATAAATGCCGTTGCAGAAGTACCAAAAATTGCGATGGCTCTTCCAGAACTGCGCTGTACATTTGGGGAACGATCAATCGTACCTGACGCCGCCGTATTTGTTTGGGGGCGAATTCCCTTTGATGCCGCCGGAGAGATCGACAATGCATTTACTCAACCTCCAGACTGGACGGTAGAAATTCTTTCGCCGGATCAGAAAACCACGAAAGTAATTCGCAATATTTTGCACTGCCTTAAATATGGTTCTCAGCTAGGTTGGTTGATTGATCCAGACGAACGAATAATTCTGGTTTTTCGTCCCAATCAACTTCCCACTGAGTTAATCGAACATGATGTTCTCCCCGTTTTACCCAGTGTAGAGTTGACTCTGACTGTGAATGATGGGTTTGGTTGGTCGAAGGGGTAATTCTAGCGATCGCCCCATTCATGCATGGCGTAGTGTTCCCGCAAGGAAATTGCCCTGCCAAACGGGTTGCCCGATGGGGTAGGGGTGAAGCATTTGCACCGAGTCTCGACTATATGGCCAGCACACTGATACAAATGCTTCACCCCTCCGTGTGTGGCACCCAACTGACGGTTACACTTCAAGCTTGACGGGCACCCAATCAAACGGTATCATCCCTAACCTTTTACCCCCTCGAAATGGGTCAGATCGTGCTAAAATTTAATAGGCCGAAATGCTGATTTTTCAATGATTTCAAGCATTAATTGCGGGTTTGTAGCAGCCTCGTGATTTCAGCCATTTTACGGTTCACACGTTCGGAGTTTCGCACGGTATGACTTTCTCCCAGGAATCGCCTCAAGACCGGATTGTGCCGACTGACTTGCGGAACGAGATGTCCCGGTCATACCTGGAATACGCCATGAGCGTGATTGTGGGGCGGGCGTTGCCGGATGCCAGAGACGGGCTAAAGCCAGTACACCGCCGGATTTTGTACGCTATGCACGAGCTGGGGTTGTCACCCGATCGCCCCTTTAGAAAGTGCGCCCGTGTAGTGGGAGACGTGATTGGTAAATACCATCCCCATGGCGATACGGCGGTGTATGACGCCTTGGTGCGGATGGCACAAGATTTTTCGATGCGGGTGCGCTTGATTGATGGCCATGGCAACTTTGGCTCGGTTGACAACGATCCGCCGGCGGCGATGCGGTATACCGAGTGTCGGCTGCGCCCCCTAACCAGCAATGCATTGCTGCGCGATATCGAGTCGGAAACGGTCGATTTTGGCAGCAACTACGACGGATCGCAGCAGGAGCCGTTGGTCATGCCAGCCCGGGTGCCGCAGCTATTCCTCAACGGGTCTTCGGGGATTGCCGTAGGGATGGCGACCAACATCCCACCCCACAACCTAGGCGAATTGTTGGATGGCGTGGTGGCGATGATTGAAAACCCCGACATCACCGACCTAGAGTTGATGCAGTACATTCCGGGGCCAGATTTTCCGACGGGCGGGCAAATTTTGGGCACTAGCGGGATTCGTGAAGCCTACACTACCGGGCGAGGTTCGATCACGATGCGCGGGGTGGCCGCCATGGAAACGCTAGAGCGACGTGGCGCGCCCGATCGCGAAGCCATTATTATTACCGAGCTACCCTTCCAGACTAACAAGGCCGCGCTGATCGAAAAAATCGCCGAAATGGTGAACGAGCATCGCTTAGAGGGGATCTCCGACATTCGCGATGAGAGCGATCGCGATGGCATGCGAATTGTAATTGAGCTGCGGCGCGACGCCTATCCGCGCGTGGTGCTCAACAACCTCTATAAGCAAACGCCGCTCCAGGCCAACTTTGGCGTGAATGCGCTGGCGCTAGTAAACTCTGAACCGCAGCTGCTAACCATTCGCCATACGCTTCAGGTCTTTTTAGACTTCCGCATTGAAACCATTACCCGCCGCACCCGCTACGAATTGCGCAAGGCGGAAGAGCGCGATCATCTGCTGCAAGGATTGCTGGTTGCCCTGGCCAATTTGGATGCCATCATTGCTCTAATTCGCAGCGCCGCCGACACCCCGACGGCAAAACAGGAGCTAATTGCCACCTATGGCCTATCAGAAGTACAGGCCGATGCCATTTTGCAAATGCAGTTGCGCCGTCTCACTGCGCTAGAAGCTGACAAAATTCACAATGAGCACGACGATCTGCAACTCAAAATTGCCGATTTGAATGACATTTTGGCTCGGCGTGAACGCATTCTAGAAATCATTACCACAGAAGTTGGGGAACTGCGGGCAGCTCACGCTACACCTCGCCTGACTGTGATTGAGCCACTAGACGGTGAACTGTTTGACATGGACTTGATTGCCAATGAGCAGGCGATCGTCTTGGTCACAGAGCAGGGATACATTAAGCGGATGCCCGTCAGCACGTTTGAGGCGCAGAACCGGGCGACGCGGGGTAAATCGGGCACCCGCATGAAGGAAGACGATGGTATCGACCACTTCATGACCTGCAACGACCACGACAATGTGCTGTTTTTTAGCGATCGCGGCGTGGCGTACTGCCTGCGGGCATACCAGATCCCAACTGGATCGCGCACCTCACGCGGCATGCCCGTGGTGCAGCTATTGCCGATTCCCCACAACGAAAAAATCACCTCCGTAGTATCGGTCACCGAATTTAGTGACGATGTGTATCTGGTGATGCTGACGCAAAAGGGCTACATCAAAAAAACGCAGCTCTCTGCCTTTAGCAACATCCGCACCAATGGCTTGATTGCGATTTCCTTAGAGGAGGGCGACCAACTGCGCTGGGTGCGGCTGGCCAGCGCCGACGATAGCATTATCATCGGCTCTCGCAAGGGCATGACAATCCACTTCCGCACCAACCACGAACAGCTGCGGCCATTGGGTCGGCCAACGCGAGGCGTGCGGGCCATGTCGCTACGCGGCGGTGACGAGCTGATCAGTATGGACATTTTGCCCAGTCAGGTGGTGCAAAGCATTGCTGAAAGCGAGGAGGCTGAGGTGGAGATTGAGGTGGACGATCAAGAGGTCGAAATGCCCGCCGATCAAGGTCCCTGGATTTTGGTAATTACCACGGGCGGTTTGGGTAAACGGGTGCCAATCGCCCAGTTCCGCCTCCAGCGCCGTGCCGGGATGGGCTTGCGTGCCCTGCGCTTCCGCAAAGAAAATGACCAATTGGCGGCGCTGCGGGTCGTGAATGACAATGACGAGATGATTCTGGTCACCAGTCGCGGTATTATTATTCGCCAAGCCGTCAACGCTATTTCTTGTCAGTCGCGGGCAGCGACCGGGGTGCGGGTGCAGCGGTTAGATGACGATGACGCGATCGCCGCCGTAGCGCTGGTGCCGCCGTCGAATGGGGAAGACGCACTGGCCACGGGTGATGACGCTACGGCTACGGACGAAGCCGTCACAGCTACGGGTGAAGCAGAAGCGATCGCCTCCAATGGCCAGCTCGGCGGTGAAATCGGCGGTGAAATTGGCAGCCAAGCCGACGACCAATCGGACATCCCACCCGATAGCGAACCCAGTAGCTAGGGCGTAAATTCTTTGATCCCTGGAGTGTTTAAGCAGCCTTGGAGCCAGCTGGCGATCGCCTTACTCAGCGGTATTGGGATGGGCTTAACGGTGGCTCCTGTCAACGCCTGGTTTTTGGCCTGGGTGGCATTAGCGCCGCTGTGGGTGTTGATTACCCTCAACCGGCAAGCGGCGGCGAGTGTTCAGCCAACTTTTGCCTTGGCGCTCCGTCCCGTGCTCTACTGTCTCACTTGGGCGATCGGCTACCACGGTCTGGCGCTTTCTTGGGTTTTTGACCTGCATCCGTTGACCTGGATGGGGGTGCCCTGGCTAGCGAGTGTGGCGATCGCCCTATTTGCCTGGGTGTTTATTACCCTGTGGGGAGCGGCTCTGGTAGTGGCCTGGTACCTCAGCCTCAACTGGATTAGTCAACGATTGAGTCGATTGTCGTCGTCGTTAACGGCACATTCGGCTCAGCCAGCGGCTGCATTCCACTCAGGCACTCATATTCTCTTGGGCACAGCCCTGTGGTGCATTGCAGAAGACTTGCGGAGCCGCAGCCCGCTGGACTGGACATCGCTGGCCTATACGCAGAGTCCGATTAACCTGCCAATTTTGCACCTAGGGCAACTGTCGGGTCCATTAACGGTGACAGCGGCGATCGTGGCCGTGAATGGCTGTGTGGCGGCTGCGGTTGTCAGCTGGGTTGAGCAGCGTTCAGATCAAGCCGCTGCTCGCCAGACTGCTCGCCAGACTGTGCGGTTCTACTTAACGCTAGCCGCGTGCTGCCTGGTGCTGCCTCACCTAGCGGGGGTTGCCCTTGCCAGCCAGCCGCTGCATGAACAACCCGATTCTGGGTTCAAAGTTGGCATCATCCAAGGCAATATTCCTACCCGGATTAAACTATTCGAGCGGGGTGCTCAGCTGGCCTTGAAACACTATACCCAAGGCTACGAAACCCTGGCTGACCAAGGGGTAGATATTGTGCTGACGCCAGAAGGAACGTTCCCCTGGTTTTGGGTCGGAACGGCGCGGCAGGCAGTGCATCCGTTTTATCAAGCTATTTTGCGGCGGGGCATACCGGCCTGGGTGGGCACCATTGGTCAGCAGCAGGGGCGATGGACTCAAACGTTGTTTACGATTACGGGGACAGGAGCGCTCTACAGCCGCTATGACAAAGAAAAACTAGTCCCGCTAGGAGAATATATTCCGTTTGAAGCCAGCCTGGGCAAATTGATTAGCCGCTTGTCTCCCGTGGAGGGTTCCTTGGTGCCGGGTCGATCGCCCCAAACCTTCGATACTCCCGTTGGCCGCGCGATCGCCGCCATTTGCTACGAGTCTGCCTTTAGCAACCTGTTCCGCGACCAGGCAGCGCGGGGCGGTGAATTCATGATCACGGCCTCCAATAACGACCCCTATACAGCCCGCATGATGGCTCAACACCATGCCCAAGACGTGATGCGGGCAATCGAAACCGATCGCTGGGCGGTGCGTGCCACCAATACGGGCTTTTCTGGTATCGTCAGCCCCCACGGACGCACCGTTTGGCTCTCGGGCTACCGCACCTACGAAACCCACGCCGACACCATCCACCGCCGCCAAACCCAAACACCCTATGTCCGCTGGGGCAACTGGCTCACCCCGCTTTTGTTGGGGCTGGCGCTGCTGGGCGGCGGGCTAGGACGCAGCAGCCACTAACCCCAAACCAGATTACCAAAACCGGATTTCATGCTACCGAAATAGCTAAAATGGGCGTTCTGAGGAGGCAGAGCGCGTGAGGCAAACCAAACAAGCTGGATGGATGGCGGTGGTCAAGGCTGAACCGTGGCGCTACGGGGCGATCGCCCTACTCGCTTTAGGAATTTTCTTGCGGTTTTACCACCTCGACTACAAGGTGTATTGGTTAGACGAAATTTATACCTCATTGCGGCTAGCGGGCTATACCCGAACAGAGTATATCCAAAATTTGTTTACCGGTGACCTGGTAGGGGTCGATGCCCTGCAACACTATCAGTATCCAACCGCAGCCAAAAGCTGGTTGGATATGGTGCAAAGCATTGCCGCAGACGAGCCGCAGCTGACTCCCTTATACTTTGTGCTGGTGCGGTTGTGGGTGCAGGGATTTGGCCATTCTATTACCGCGATTCGGAGCTTTTCGGCGGTGATTGGGCTGTGCCTGTTACCGGGTATGTGGTGGCTGTGTCGGGAGCTGTTTCGGGCACCGCAGATTGGATCGCTTGCGGGATGGATCGCGATCGCCATCCTCTCCATTTCCCCTGTCCATGTTTTGTATGCCCAAGAAGCTCGCCCCTACAGCTTATTAGCCGTGTTTACCGCGCTGTCTAGCGCGGTATTGCTGTGGGCAATGCGAACCCAAACCCGCAGCCATTGGGCGATTTACGGGCTAACGGTGGCGCTGGGACTCTATACCCATTTACTGTTTGGGCTAGTGGCGATCGCCCACGGCATCTATGTCGGGCTAGATCACACCATGGCTACAGAGGCGATCGCCCATCCTAAATTTACCTCCCGTTTTACCCGCCACCGCCTGCCCACTAGGGTGCTGGGATACGTGCTGGCGACTGGGGCTGCTGTGCTATGTAGCTTGCCCTGGCTGGCCATATTAGTCAGAGACTTTGAACAAGTCGATAATATTAGTGCCTTATCTAGTCAGGGACGTTCAGCATCTGAGCTAATCGACAAGTGGTTTTTAATCATCAATCAGGCATTTTTGGGTGCAGGTTTAGACACCACCAATGGGATATTAGTCTGCCTGGTGGCGGTGGCGCTCTATGTGCTCTGCCGCCATAGCCCTCGCTCAGTTTGGCTGTTTGTACTGCTGCTAATCGGGATGCCGTTTCTGACACTGGCCTTGCCCGATCTGATCAATGGCGGTGGGCGATCGATCCGGATTCGGTACCTCATTCCGTCGTATTTGGGGATTCAGCTCGCGTTGGCGTATTGGTTTGCCACTCAGGCCGTCTGGGCCAAAACCTGGGCACAAAAACTCTGTCGGATCACTCTAATTGTGTTGCTAGTGGCCAGTGGGGTTGGCTGTGCGGTCATCTCCCAATCTCAGCTGTGGTGGAACAAGGGCATCGGTCGCTCGGCTTACTATATCCCGGTGGCAGAGCTGATTAACTATGCCGAACAGCCCTTGGTGATTAGCGATCGCCACCCCATTGACGTCCTGGGCTTAAGCCATCGGCTGCATCCAGATGTGATGTTTCAGCTGATCGAGCGTCCGCAGCAGTTGACGGTTGCGACAGGGTTCTCGTCGATCTTTTTGCTCAACCCATCCCAGCGGCTACGAAATAAATTGATCCGGCAAAATTATCGTCTGACCTTGCTCTATGATGATCCCACCGCAGATGATGAAGGCGATAACGGGGGCGACAATCGCTACCGTCTCTGGCGAATGACGATGAACGATGGACTGGAATCTGATGACCGAGCCGGGAACAATCTCACCCAAACAGCAGCGCCGTAATCGGTCGGCCTGGTGGCGCTATGGGGCGATCGCGCTACTGCTGTTGGGAATTGCGCTGCGCCTCTATCATCTCGATTACAAAGTCTATTGGCTGGATGAAGCATACACCTCCCTGCGGCTATCGGGACACACCCGCGCCGAGTTTGAGCAGACGGTGTTTACGGGGGATGTGGTGGATTGGGTCACGCTTCAGCGCTACCAGCACCCCAGCCCCGACAAAACCCTAGGCGATACTCTGCACAGCATTGCCGCCGAAGAACCGCAGCTGACGCCCCTATATTTTGTGCTCACCTACGGGTGGATCATGCTGTTTGGCCATTCCATTACGGCCATTCGCAGCTTGGCTGCCCTGTTCAGTCTGCTGGCGTTTCCCTGCCTCTGGTGGCTGTGTCGAGAACTATTTCCTGCCGCCAAAACGGCCTGGATGGCGATCGCCATTGTTGCCATTGCGCCGCTCCACCTGCTCTACGCCCAAGAGGCTCGACCCTACAGCCTGTGGACGCTGACGATCTTGCTATCGAGTGCTGCTTTTTTGTGGGCTATTCGAACCAAAGCGCCCTGGCACTGGGCGATCTATGCCCTCACCGTGAGCCTTGGCCTTTATACCCAGCTATTGTTTGCGCTGGTGGCGATCGCCCACGGACTCTATCTTTTTCTGCTCTGCCGCCACTTAACCTCTAATCCCCAATCTGCTCAATCTGCTCAATCTCCTCGACCCGCTCACCCTACCGTCCCCTATCTGCTCGCCACCCTAACGGCTTGCCTGCCCCTGGTACCCTGGCTCGCGATTCTGGCTAGCAATCTAGACCAAGCGCAGGCCCGGATCTCATCTCTAGACGAGAGTAGCTCTTTGAGCGCCGTTTTCAATCAATGGCTGGTCAATACGGGGCGCGGGCTGCTAGGAGTCGATTTAGGCCCTGTAAATCTGCTACTGCTCGTCGGTGT
>CASBQJ010000041.1 GCA_949127705.1 Synechococcales cyanobacterium PMM_0085 | reverse complement strand
GTAGGGGCATGGCAGTGCCATGCCCCTACCAAATGTTGCAAATTGTTCCGGTGAGTAACGGGTTGTAACTCAGGATGGATAAGAAGCTTAAGCTGCGGCAGTGGGTAAATTTTCTCATGCTACTTTAAGTGAAAATCAATCAAAAATTGACCGTTCACCTTCGACTACCCAGGAGATGCTTATGCCGCTACAGCCCCCGCCCCCGCCTTCCATTAGCCCCAGCCAAATGAACATGCTCCGCATTGTTGCCTCAATGGCGTGGGCCGATGGCAGCCTAGCAGAAGAAGAAGTAGACATAATGCTGGATAGCTTCAGTGGACTGTTTGCCGCCGATGCCCCCCAGCAGCAGGTGCTACGCGACGAACTGCGTGACTATGTGATGCAAAATTTGCCCTTAGAGGAGTTGATTCCTCGCCTGCAAACGCCCGCAGAGCGTGAATTGGTGCTGCGCCTCGGCTATGAGGTGATCAAAGCCAGTGCCCGGACTCCCGATGAAGCGCTGATTAACGACGATGAGGCGATCGCCTACAAAAAGCTGACCGATTTACTGGGGTTTGCGCCCGAAACCGTAGCGCGGATTGAGGGGGAGGCGATCGCTGAACTGGATGGGGATGAGGGGATGATCGACCGCCTGACGCGGCATTTGGGTAACTTCATGAAGAGTTGATTGCTAGCTACAGCGGGGATTAGATCAGGGCGAACAGCCGTTCGCCCCTACGTCATGTCGGCTCAACTCATGGCCAACATGCGCTGAATCGGTTTGAGGGCAGCCGCCTGAATCGCCTCGGGGAGAGTAATTTCAGGCTGGCGGTTTTTCATGCAGAGATACAGTTTTTCTAGGGTGTTCAGCCGCATGTGGGGGCATTCGTTGCAGGCGCACTGGTTGATGGGTGGGGCAGGAATGAATCGCTTGCTGGGTGCGGCTCGCTGCATTTGGTGGATAATGCCGGGTTCTGTCGCCACAATAAACGCTTCACTGGCACTGCGCTGGCTGTAGTTCAGCAGGGCAGTCGTCGAGCCAATGTAGTGGGCATGGCGCAGCACCGCCGCCTCGCATTCAGGATGGGCAATCACTTCAGCCGTCGGATGGTCAATTTGCAATTGCACCAATTTACGTTCTGAAAACGTTTCATGCACCATGCAACTGCCCTGCCACAGGACTAAATCGCGCCCGGTTTGCTCCATCACATAGCGTCCGAGGTTGCGATCGGGGGCAAAAATAATCGGCTGATCAGCAGGGATTTGCTGAATGATTTTAACGGCATTGGAGCTGGTGCAAATGATGTCGCTCATGGCCTTAATGTCGGCGGTGCAGTTGATGTAAGACACCACCAAATGCCCAGGATGAGCCGCCTTAAACTCAGCAAACGCCTCGGGCGGGCAGCTATCGGCCAGCGAGCACCCGGCGGCTAAATCGGGCAGCAGCACCAATTTGTGAGGATTGAGGATTTTGGCGGTTTCTGCCATAAAGTGCACGCCTGCGAACACGATCACGTCGGCATCGGTGCTAGCCGCCTGCTGAGACAGCCCCAGCGAATCGCCGATGTAGTCGGCAATGTCTTGAATGTCGGGGTCTTGGTAGTAGTGAGCCAACACCACAGCATTGAGGTCGCGCTTGAGGTGGGCGATCGCCTCAAACAGGTCGGTTGGTAGCGCATTTGCTAAGGAATTTTGGTAAGGAAGTGCAGTTTTCAACACGTCTTTATAGGTTCTAGGAGAGACAAACGAAGGATCTTATCCATAATTATAGTTTTTTTTACCAAAATCAGGGCGACTCGTCTGAGTCTGCTGCCAGCCCCCTCTGCTGGCTCTGGACTGCTGGCTCTGTGATTGGTGCTATTGACAGGCTCCATTACGTATTGACTTTGTAAAACACTGTGCAAAGGTTCAGTATTTTTGAGGATGATCAGCGGTTTAGAGCTACAACTAGAAGAATAATGATGAAAGGTAGTCTTACCAAAGTGCCTAGCCAAAACAGCTAAGTCTGATTCCCCTCAAGATTGCGAATTTACCGGATGAATTCACGGGATGAATTCATCGATGCTGCGTTGTGAAGTATCTGTAAAATTACCGCCGTTCATCGACTAGCGGAGAGGAAAAGTATGGCACCGGGGCATTCAAATTCATCTGAGGGTGGGGCAGAGCGACTGAATTTTGCTCTAGGTGGGGCAGACTTGCCAGCTAGTCCGGCTTCAGCGCTGGTGATGGGTGGTGGCGCTCTAGGTGGGGTTTCAGGTGGCGCTTTAGGTGAAGTTTCAGGCGCAACGCGATCGCCTCAGCCGCGCTCTTGGCGGTGGCTATTGATGGGCCTAAGTAGCTGTTGTGCCTTAGGCAGCTTGGCAGCGGCAGCGCTGCTGTGGATGTTTATCCTGCCCCCAGCTGCCAACTGTCAGAGCATTTCTCCGCTAGCAACGGATATGGAGCGTTTGTCCTGCGCGCAGGCAGCAGCTGGCTCAGGCGATTTACCAGAGCTGCTGGCTGGCTTAGAGATGGTAGAAACCTGGCCGTCTGATCACCCGCTCTATCATGAAGCCCAGCGCTGGGTAGAGGATTGGTCGGAGTCCGTTTTGGCGATCGCCCATCAAAAAATTGCCGCCAACGATTTGCCGGGAGCATTAGCAACCGCTCGCCAAATTCCCCGCACCAGCCCCATGTTTGCCGAAGCCCAGACGGCGATCGCCCAATGGCAAGCGTGGGGGAAAGCGGGTGAGGCGGTCTCGGCTGAGGTGCAAGCGGCGCTGAAGGCACAAAACTGGGATTTAGCCTCGGCAAAAATTCGGTCGATGGCCGATACGGTAGATCGCCGCTGGAATACCGAACAGCCCAGTGCCCTGACTCAGCAATTAGTCAGCGAACGGCGCGCCCGCCAAACCTTGAATCGGGCGATCGCCACCGCTCAACCCGCAAAGCTGAGAAATTTAAGTGCCGCGATCGCCGCTGCTGGCCAAATTGACCCTAAAACCTATGCCTGGAAAGATGCCCAAGCCGCTCTCAATCGCTGGAGCGACACCCTACTAACAGCAGGCGTCACGCAATGGAAAGCCCAAAAAATGGATCAAGCGATCGCCCTAGCTCGGCAGGTGCTCGTCAACCCTGGCCGAGAAGCGGAGGCTCTAAACCTGATTCGCCTGAGCGCAGCCCGCAAGCTGGCCATCTCTACCGTGACGAACTGGCAACCCTCACCTCAGCATGGCATCAACTTAATGGAAGCGGTAGCCGCTGCGCGTCAAATTCCGCCCAGCAGCCGTTTCTATGCCCAAGCGCAGGACAGCCTTGGCAGTTGGCAGGCGCAGCTAGAGGGCGTCAGAACCCTACAGATGGCGCAGGTAACGGCTAGCTTAGGACAGCCCGATGCCCTGAAATTGGCGATCGCCCAAGCCCAAACAATTGCCCCCAGCCATCCGCGTCGAGTCCAAGCGCAGACCTTAATTGCCCATTGGCACCATGAACAAGACCGCCTTGCAGACACTCCGATGCTGGTTCGGGCTCGCCAGCTAGCAGCACCCGGAACCATTGCGGCCATGCGATTGGCGATCGCCCAGGCTCACCGAGTCCCGATGGGGCGTGCCCTACGCGGTGAAGCCCAAGGATTGATCTACAGTTGGACGCGCCAAATTGAAACGCTCGAAGATCAACCCTATCTCAGCATGGCGCGAACCCTAGCCCGACGAGATCGGCTACCCGAAGCCATTCGCTCAGCCGCATTAGTGCGGCCTGGTCGTGCCCTCCACACTCAAGCCCAAGTCGCCATTCGCGGCTGGCGGTCGGAGCTGCATCGCTCGGCTAGACGGGCGATCGCCGTTAGCACTCCCCAGGCGGCCACACCCGCCACCCGGCGCACCGCACTGCCGCAACCGCCGCAAAACCCTACTACTTCCTCACCTCGGCTCACCCGTCCGTCCACCCGTTCTGCCGCCGCCGCCCGCCCTACCGCCAATCCGGCGCATACTGCTGCGCACACTCAGCCGACGACTAGAGAGCCATCACCCAGCTCCAGCCCATCGCGCCCGCCAGAGACTCGCCCATCACGAGTCCCCTCATCTGCGGCTGAGCTAGGTCCCTCATTGCTGAGTACCCCAACGCCTGCGGTTGAGCCACCTGCCGAACGGGTGCCGAGTGCCGCCAATCAGCCAGCGCCATCTATCACCCCACTCCGCTCCGCCCCCAGTACACCCAGTGAACCAGTCTCATCGGAGCCATAACCCATGCCGCAGACCAGTTTACCTCACAGTCTAGAGACGGTATTTACCCAGTTTGAGCCACCCGAAGCCGTGTTCAACGCCTTACTGCCGACCCTATGCGAAGTCCTGCAAGCCGATCGCTGCTTTCTGCATCTTCGCAATCCGCACACACGCATGTATCGCAGCTTTTGCTGGCGGCGTAGTCCTGACTTTCTAGATATCAGCACAGAGGGCTGGGAACCAGAAACACAGTGGGAGCTAGAAGATCCAATGTTTGCGGCGGCGTTACGCGCCGACCCTTCGATTTTTGTCGAAGATATCGAAACAGCAAGTCCCACCGTGTTAAATCGCGAGTTTGAACGCAAGTATCTCGGACACCGCGCCCTAATCCACGCTCACGTGGTTCAAGACAATGTGCTGTGGGCAATTTTGCAGCCCTGCCTCATAGCCGTGCCCCGGCAGTGGAGCGAATTCGATCGCTCAACGGTGCTGGCCGTGGTAGAGCGGCTTAAGCCGTTGGTGCTGGCGTATGTCAACGCGGCTGGCATCTAGCGGTATCTGCCACAGCAAAGTTGGGGGCGCAGCGATGAATTTTTGCGAGCGATAATTTTTGGAGGGGCAACTCCTATTGCAATCCTTTGGCTAGACCGCGTTGGGTTGGCACGTGTATCATGATAGTAACAAACAACATCATGATGAACTGAAGTTGAAATGGGACTGCAAATCTCAATCTCTGACTCTATTGTGCAAGCTCTTCGCCTACCTGAGCAGCGGATTGTGCAAGAATTGCGGAGGGAATTAGCCATCGCTCTTTATACACAAGACATCCTCTCCTTTGGTAAGGCGCGAGAATTAGCTGAGATGGATAAATACGAATTTGGGCAGTTGCTTTCTCTGCGTGGAGTAGCACGACACTACGGTTTTGCAGAATTAGATGATGATTTAAGCTATGCCCGTAGTGAGTAACACGTCACCGATTCTCAACTTGGCAATTGTGGATCAGCTTGTACTCTTACGTCGGCAGTTCGGTGAAGTTTTGATTCCTAATGCGGTATTGGATGAATTGAAAGTTGGTGAAGAGCGACCGGGTTCTCAATCAATTCGTGAAGCAATTTCATCTGGATGGATTAAAACTCAAGAGGTGAGCAATCAACCTCTTGCCCAACTTCTGAAGCAAACGTTGGATCGAGGGGAAGCAGAGGCGATCGCCCTTGCCATTGAGCTTAAAGCAGATTGGACGCTTCTGGATGAGCGTGAAGGCAGAAAAGTTGCTAAATCTTTGGGGTTGAAAGTAACGGGGATTCTGG
>CASBQJ010000040.1 GCA_949127705.1 Synechococcales cyanobacterium PMM_0085 | reverse complement strand
GATCGAAATCATTAGCGTTGAGCCGCTTGGTCTTAGCGTTGAGCCGCTTGATCAAAAACACGGGCGATCGCATTCCAGGCGAGTTTGGGTTGCAGGTCGGCGTCGAGCGGCAGCGGACGGACGGGCATGCCATCGTCTCGGGGTTTATAGTCTGACAGCCAGGAGTAGCGATCGCTCAATCCCCAGGTCAGGACTGCAATCACAGCAGGTTCGGCCAATACCGCTGACAGATAATCTTCGTAAGCCGCCGCCACAATGCGATCGCGCTGTTCTATATTGGCAGGCAGCCTCTGATCCTCTACATCCAATTCGGTCACAAAGATCTTTAGCCCTAGGTCGGCCACTTCCCGCAGGAACCGCTGCATCTGGACTGGGTTAAACTGGCGAGAATCTTGTCCGTCTAAATGAGCCTGTAGCCCTAGGGCATGGACGGGAACCTCCCTAGACTTCAGCCGTTCTAGCAGGCGTAGAACAGCATTGCGCTTCGTTTCGTCTTCTGCGGTATCGTAGTCTAGGCTGTAGTCGTTGTAGAGCAACATCGCGTCCGGGTCTGCTTCGGCAGCGACCCGAAACGCAAGCTCCACGTAGTCTTGCCCCAATAATTGCAGCCACGGGCTATTGCGAAATCCGTCTGGTTTTCCTTCTTTGGGCTGAATCGCTTCATTCACGACGTCCCAGGAGTGCATCTTCCCAGCATAGTGCCCCGCCACGGTTTGAATATGGTTGACCAAAACCTGCTCAGCATTCTGCCGAGTTACCTGTTCAGCAAACCAATCGGGCAGCGATTGATGCCATACCAGAGTATGACCCCGTAGCTTAAGATCGTGCTGGGTAGCGAAATCTACCAACTGGTCTGCGCCTTCAAAATCAAATTTGTCCAGGCTAGGACGCAAAGCCTGCCACTTCATTGCCCTTTCCGGCACGAGCATGCGGCATTCTTGCACAAACCGAGCTGCAAACGCTGTGTCCTCAAACAGGTTAGAGCGTCTTACAGCAGCTCCGTATAAAATTCCTTTGGCGGCAGCGCGGGCACCCAGAGCGCGATCGCCTTCTACGTCAAAACTGCGGCTATTGGCAAGCTGCGGCTCAGCCTGAGACAAATTTTGCGATCGCCCCAGCGCCACTGCACCTGCCCCAGCAATCGCCCCAGCACCAAACCTAAGCAGATCTCGTCTGTACAGTAAGCGTTTATTTGGACGGCCAGTTGACTTGCTGTCTGTCATGATCGTTGTCCTGTAGATTGATGCTTTTGTGATTTATGCTTTTGTGACTTACGCTTTGGTAATTTGCTTGTTTTTTATGATAACTTTCCTCTGCAAACTGGATTTTAGACAATTGCAGAATTGTTCTAATCGACTATAAATTTCGATTCAGCTAAGTAGCTTTTTTCATGTTCTTAGGCGATATTTTTAGGCGATATTTTCAGCGATCGCGGGTGCGATCGCCACATTCCCTAGTCATGTTTTCTCTAGGCTAGACTTCAAGGCTGCATAATACACATCAATCAGCGATACACAATATGCACGAATATCTAGCGGCAACACATGCTCTCTGGCGCGTTGGCCTAATGCCTGCCGTTCAGAACTATCTTGAATCAAAAACTGCATTGCCGTCGCCAGCTGTTCTAGATCGCCAGGAGTTACCAATAGCCCATTCTGCTTCGGTGTAATTAATTCGGGAATACCGCCCACAGGCGTAGTAATCACGGGTAGCCCCCAGCCCATTGCTTCTAAAACAGACATGGGTAGCCCTTCATTATACGAAGGCAACACAAACACGTCTGCACTCGCCAGCAATCGATCTCGCTGCTCTACACCAACCCAGCCCGGCAGCGATATGGCATCTATTAGTCCTAAGCTATCTACCAATTGGCGGGCAGCGTCCACCTCTCCATCACCTGCCACAATCAGATGAGCTTGATCTCTGAGATCCGCTGGCATCGCCGCATAGGCGCGAATCAGATCAAATGCCCCCTTGCGGCTGCCAATGCGCCCTAAAAATAAAAAGGTGACCTGGTTGGACGCAGAACGCGGCGGCACCTGGGGTGGCAGTTTCACCGGATTAGACAATACCACAACCGATGTGGGGCTAAGGCCAACAGTTTTGGTATAAAATACTTTCCAACTATCTGACAACACAATGAACCGAGCACAGCGCCGAAATATCCAGCTCAATAGTCGTTGGGCAACGAATGGTAAATTACCGTAGAACTGGTGGAATTGACTCCCGTGAGTGTGCATCACGATGGGCTTTTGAAACAGTGCTGCAATTAGCACCAGAATTGACTTGCGGACGGTGCTGCCCCCCTGAGACATGTGAATGTAAACGACATCTACTTTTTGGCTCAAAAGCTTCCATAGCATGCCCCCAACTGCTTGACTAAAAACTCGAATCTTTAGCAGCAGAGAGCCTTCTATATGCGTAAAAAGATAGTCGATATTGACGTCGGGCGGAGCCGCTTGCAAGATTAAATTAATGACCGACGAAATCCCTCCATTAACTCTCAAATCTGGACATAGCATGAGTACCTGAAGCGGAGTCGCTACATTTTGCGGATGATCGTCAACTCGCTTTGCTCCAACATCTATTTTTTTGTCAAGCATGTTAAGTAGGAGTTAAAAATTACATTGCAGCAGCGTCGTTTCTATAGCAAAGATGGGGGTTCAAAAAGTATAAGAGTCTATTAGTCTATCCATTGAATATCTTAATACCATTTAACTTTGAAAATTGTTAACCGATTATCGACTAATGAAGAACAGCATAAGGAGCATAAGGCCAGACAATAGTAAACAACACAAAAGCAATTTTTGCATCTAAATTTACAATTTTGGCTATCAAACAACGGCTATCATTAAAGTCTCTGAATAGATGGCTTACATGTGTGATATTATACCTTAGTCAGTTGCCTAAAATCAAAGTTGTCCATACTCCTTATAATTATAAGTAGCCAGTTGGAAGTGGCCAGACATGAAATAATTCCGAGCGGCTTACCAATCGTTAGGACGATATAGGAGGCGTGGGTAGAAGGAGTTCTAATCCTACATGTTTTTACATTAAACGATAATATATCCTGCTAATCTCTACCAATTTTGATGTTGTTGCTTGAACAGTAACAATAGTGGCAAGGGTCAAAATGTCTAACGATGTTAAATTATTTATTTAGCTTTGCCCAATTCCTGTCAATTTAGCTATTATTTCTATCTAGAGTGCTTCTGTCTAAATTATTTCAGACTCCTGACTGAGTAGTTCCTTTAACTAATGCTTTGAATGCCATGAACAAAAGATTAAACTTATTGCAAGTAGATCGCGGTATAGCTTCTGTACTTGTTGTTCTAGCCCATGGAGGCACGATACTTTCTCGTAATCTAAACCAAGATGGTTTACTGAAAATATTTCATTTCGGTTGGATAGGAGTTGATTTTTTCTTCGTGTTAAGCGGATTTATCATCTTCTATATTCATCAGGCTGATATAGGTAACCCAAGTAGGTTTGAGTCTTTTGCCTTCAAAAGGTTTATCCGTGTTTATCCGTTGTACTGGAGCATTTTGGCTTGCAAAATACTACTCTCTCTATTTGATGCTAGTAAAGACGGTATCTATCAGCGGAATATAGGCGAAATTGCCAAAGCTATTTTATTGCTGCCTCAAGACCGATCTGTTCTAGAAAGTAGTTTTATTGGTGTCAGTTGGACGCTTAACTACGAAATCTTTTTCTACTGTATTTTTGGACTATTGATACTGGTGAATGCAAAAATTTATCGGCCAATCATCTTTGCTTGGATTATCGGCATAGTTCTAAACTTGTTCAACGTCTTGCCGATTGCAGAAAACTTTTTACTGACCTTTATATTTGACGCCCGTAACCTAGAGTTTGTATTCGGCTGTTTAGCTGCTTATGTGATTGCTAAATACCAATTCAAGTTTCCAGCACTGTTAATTTATGCTTCAGCTTCCATGCTGCTTTTATCAGTTATAAATACAAAATATGGAGAGTACAATGTTTCAGGCATTCCCTCAGCAATAGCTTATGGAATACCGTTTACACTTCTAATTATAGGATCTACCTATCTGGAAATATCAAGGCTAATCAATGTACCGACACTTTTGATTTATCTAGGAGATGCATCTTATTCTATTTATTTAACGCATGGCTTCTTCTTAAATGGTGTGAGCAAGATTTTTATCAAACTCGCAGACAAACTCGGTATTTTAGCTCTAGTTCAGAACAACAGCGTATACTATAACGCCATTGCATTTTTAATGATTTTAATAGCCGTCGCTATGGGATGTGTAATCCATTCTTATTTTGAAAAGCCATTAATTACAAACTTAAGAAAAAAAGTATTTGCCAAAATGAGTTAAGGCAGCTAGTTAAAGCTGTTTTTGAGAGCTTAAGGAACGGCAACGATCTTCTATGCCTCCCCAGTTGTGCTTTCAACCATCGTCGCCGATGGCGACACATTAGGACTATAAGTAGACAGAGCTACTGATGCACGTGGGGCGATCGCCCAGTTGGCACCTTGGAACTCTTTTATTTTAGAGAGAACTGTCATGGCGTACATCACTCAGTCAATGTTGTTGTTGTCTAAAATCGCGACTAAATTTAGTTACGGAGCGATCGCGATCGCGGCCACATCGCTTGTACTGGGCACTAGTTGGCTGGACGGAGACAAAAGAGAAATAGTGACTGCAACATAGAGAACCCAATCAAGATTATTCTGAACGAGCAAAGATGTCTCAGTTGAATTCGACACCACCACATACATCATAAATAACATAGGCCATAGCCCCTCTTGAGAACGGGTTAGACGGATCCAGCTTACAGAGCGAATCACATTTAGCAAAAAACTAATCGCGACTAGGCTAATGCCAATTAGTCCTAAGCTGAGAACGATATCTAAAACACCATTGTGGGCATTGGGAGCAGGCCAACCACCGATCGCCCGCCACACGTCCGCCGCTTCGCTATTGATACCTTGCCAAAATCCATCGAACCCATAGCCAAGCCAAGGCTGCCGCTGAATCTTGCCTTCCACTGCTTCCCATAATTGTGTACGTCCAGTCAGCGTCGCATCTTTACCAGCCGATCCTAGAAGCGTCTCGCTAGCAGCAGTTAGGTTAGTAAAAATACCGATAGCTCCAATTAACACCACTGAAATGACGGGGATGATTTTCTCATGCCGTAGCCACAAAGACCGTAAGCTCACAGAAGTCAAAATTAGAACAATGAAGTTGATACCAGACGATGTAGACTTTGTCAACAGTAACAGACTAATTGCCAGAGCTAGAACAACAAGCACGATTGGGCTAATTTTTTTCCGATTAATGGTCAACAACCAAAGAATAACTGACCCCAGCGTCATCATCTTGCCCAAAACATTTTTGTGTGTGTAAATGCCACGCCATGCCCCCGCATGAGTGCCTCCCATCACTCCATATTTCGGTAACATTAGCGCAAACCCAAAGCAGAGAATCACGACTAGACTAAACATCCATCCCAATAGCTGCAGCTGTTGCTTTATCCCATACCGGGTAGCAAAATAGATGCCAAATAGCGTAGTTCCGATTAACGCGATGCCGCCGGTGAGTGTAGCAGTTGGAGTAAAAGACCATGTGAACGAAAGAGCCACCATGCCAATGATTAGCAGCAATATTTTGTCCTTAAGCAAAAAGTAAATCACTCTTTTCCAGTCCAAAACTAGCAGCACTAACGTGATGGAATAAATTATCTGAAAGAGAATTCGAATTAAAGTGTAATCAAACTTTGGCGGCTGGCCTAAACCTTCACCTTGGCTATAACCATTTGAAAGAATTACTGTAAGTGGCCCTCCTGAATACATCATTAAGGAGATCACCGTAAACCCTTTTTCAATTATTCCCGGAGACTTTCTCATTGGTAAGAAGATGATTAGGAGCTGAGATCGTTCATACCCTCTGAATCGAAGGCATACAAAACCATTTGAAACAAATGGCAACTGCCATGCATTGTAATTATTATCCGGCTGCTGTGAAAATGCATATCTGTTTTTGGGCTATGTTAGCCCCGAATTTCTCACTAGTCTTGTACCCCAATACTCAGAATTCTTGCTCTGATTGGCTGATGCCTCAGTTCAACGGAATACTGAAAAATAACAGACTGCTCTGCGATAGATGTAGCCATAACCTTTGCCGCGAAGAGAGGAAGCCATTTTTTAAAATGCTTGTGAGAAATCCGGGTAAACGCCTGTTCTAGAAATCCAGGAGAACGTTTGACAGCTGACATAAAAGGTAAACTCCTCTTCTGATTTTCTCAGAGCAAGAAAGGATAAAGACGGGGGGCATAGAGGGGATGGTCAACAGCCTGTACTGACTGCGCTCCAGGATATCTACGAAGAACTACAGGTGCCCGTCGTGTATTTGAACGCATCCAGCACCACCGGAGGGCTGCCATCGCCTTTCACTCCAAAGGTTTTCACCCTAACTTCTCCGGCAGGCTCAATGTGAAGCTGGGTGAATACGTGCATGGTGTTATTGCGATACGCTGTCCAGGCTGGCGGAGTGGGGTTTTTGAAAATTGAAAACGCTTCGCTCTTATTGCTCTTTTTGCCGCCGGGACTCGTTTTGATCCAGGTCACGCCATCATTTTGGGTGTAGCAGGTTTTAGACGTTGAGGTTGGGGTCATAGAATTAGGCACATCCACCAGGGGATAGGTGCGCTCGTAGGCTTGGTCATGCGATGACAGGACTAATTTCACCCCAGTGCGTTCAAACAAGGGACCCAATTGGGCACGCAGAGCCAAGTTAGATGGATGGCTCGCACCTTCTGCAAAGGCAGAAACATGCATAAACGGAATGATCCACTGTTTGCCACTGCTTTTTGCCGCTTTAATGTCGTCCTCAATCCACTTTAAGGTGGCTTGAGGCAGCCCCTGCTGTTCATAAATGGCAAAAATAGACACAAAGTGGGCATTGCCGACATCAAAGGAATAGTTGTGGTGCTCGTCGAAGCCCTCTGGCGTGGCAAACCGCTGCGCCCAGAGCGAAATGTTTTCGCTTAACAGCGCCTCATGATTGCCAAACGTTGGCATCATGACTGATTGATGGGCAATTGGCATCATTTGGTTAAACCAGACGTCAATCGCTTGGTCTAGCGGTTTATATCGGCGGTCTTTGTCGTAATAGGCATAGTCGCCTCCCGCTAACACCAGCAATGGATTCAGCTTGGCAATCTCATCGACAATTTGCTGTGTTCCTGTGGCAAGTCCATCTTTGCGCCCGACTAACCCTGTGTCTGCCACATAGACCACATCAAAACTCCCCGTATTTGGCAGCGGTGCCGTTCGCAGCGTAGCGGCGTTACTCCAAATGTTCCAGTAATCTCCCTTGACCCGATATTCGTAGGTAGTATTCGGGGTCAAATCTTCAATGGTGACATCGTGCAATACCCCGTTGGTGCCCGATGGCAGATGGGTGCCAACAGCCTGTTGCCATTCGGTTGCTCCTTTGAGCCGATATTCGACTAGCGAGGGCGTGTCGTCTCGATAGGTGCGCCAAACCACTGTCATGGTCGTTGCCGGGTTTTGCAGCCAAGCTAGGTGGATTTGATCGGGCGGCCTACGCCGATAGCTTTTGTAAGCGCTGTAAGCAGCAGTTCCACCTAAAAACAATAGGGTTAAGGTCAGGACTACAACGATCAGCCAACGCGGCAGCCGCCTAGAAAGGGTTAACCCTGGGGCTGTTAATCGTTTTTCTTTCATGCGACGAGCCATAGATACAGTCCCTGTATAGAGGATAGACAGTAGATAATGTGACGCAGATCGTGTATGAGCCGAATTTATCGAGCGATCGCGATCGCCTTCTGATAGACCTCAACCGTATCAGCCGCAATGTGAGACCAATTGAGATCCTGCTGGCAGCGGGTTAGGGCGGCAGTTTGCATTTGCTGTTG
>CASBQJ010000039.1 GCA_949127705.1 Synechococcales cyanobacterium PMM_0085 | reverse complement strand
GGGTTCTTCAAATTTTTGTCGCAAGAGGCAAATCAGCTATTTGCCGATTCCAAACCCGGTGCCCATCCCTTTGATACCCTGGCCGACAAGCATCTCTACATTGGCTACCACTGGCCCAGTGAAATGCCGCTGTTCAACAAGGGTCTGACGCGCGATTCGTTCAGCAATCTGGAAGTGTTGCTCAAATTTCTGCTCAGCGTCTTGCTCTTAAGTTTGATTCCCAGCGGCGTCTTGATTGCGCTGACACGGGTGTTGGAACGGCTCCAGATTGTGGAAGCGGTGGGGATGCAGTGGGATTTGGCGATCGCCGCCGGGGTATTTTTTCTGTGGCTGTCGCTGTTGATGCTGCTGCGGGGAGTGGTCTATCAACGCGATCGCTACCGGGCTGTGCACTATGGCGCACCCGACCTGGCAGAGTTTTTCTGGCGGCTCGACCAACACCTCAAGCAGCTCAACCTGGCAGAGATGCCCGCACCTAAGCCGATGCTGAACCCAGAGGCCGATCGAAAATGGCTGGCTAAACGGCGCAAACAGGTGAATTTGATTGGACACAGTATGGGCGGGCTAGTCGTGGTCAACATGCTGCGGGTGCTCTCAGATCGCTTTGGCAAAGATGACCAAGATAGCCATGAGGACGGGGGGTTGGGGGATTGCCTGCGGCTAGGGAAAATTATTTTGGCATCGCCCGATATTCCCTTAGAGCTATTGCGAGAAGGGCGCAATAACTATGTGCGATCGGCGATTCGGCGCTGCGAACAGATTTACCTAATGTCGAGCGATCGCGATATTGTGCTGCGCTACCTTTCCACCCTGGGCAACTGGTTCACCGAACCCAGTATTGAAATGTCGGGGCTGCGGCTGGGCAATATTTTCTTGCCGCCCGCCCCTGCGCCTGTGGGCAAATCTCGCCGCCGCAAACGCCGCGAGCGGCTGAAGGGACTGCTGATTCGCGGCGCTATATTTGCCCGTTCTGCCGTGCGCCCGACCTCCGCCTTTGACCTGTTTGAAAACTTTAACTACCTCGACTGCTCAAAAATGGCAGGAGTCAATGGCGTGGGGCTAGAACTCAATCCCCTCACGGCTCTGCCGATTGACGTCATCAACATCATGCTTTGTTTGATCGGCAAAATTGATGTGCATGGGGGCTACTTTTTGATCAATACCCCTACCTTCAAGCTCTTGCCGTTTTTGATGCAGGCCAAAGCCCCCACCGAAGCAGAGGTGCGCGAACAGCTCGCCCGGTGGGATCCTCACGGCAACATGATTCGCTTTCTGTATCGAGTTAGCCCAACGCCTGGCGACCAGACTGTTGCCCCTGAGGCTGGTCTCCCCGAAGCTTAAACTGCTGAGCCTGAAATATCTGGCAATATTAGAGACAATATAAAAAACATAGTCAGTAGCTGTAATCGAGAGCATCAGATCGAAGTCGTAGCAGAAATCAGCAAACCCAAAATTAACTCGTTTACCTCATCTGCCGTTTCAGGCGCGCCCTAACCGTTGGCCATTCCTATGCTAGAGACTCTCAACAAACTGCCCCGAATATTTACGGTGGGGTTAGTGTTTCCTGTTTTATTTTTGAATGCGTGGCTGCTGCTGCTGCTGGCTCAGTGGATGCAACCGCTAGCGAGTACGCTAATTGCGGCCACCCTAATTTCATTTTTATTAGATTATCCCATTCGGTTTTTGCAGCAGCGGGGAGTGCAGCGCAGCATTGCCGTGGGGCTAGTGTTTTTGCTGTTTTTGGTGGTGTTGGGTGTTTTGGTCTTTTTCTTGGCTCCGCTAATTTTGCGGCAGGCCAATGAGCTAATTGTTCGCTTGCCCGATTGGCTGAAGTCTGGACAGCAGCAGCTCAGGTCGTTTGAAGCTTGGGCAATCGATCAACAGCTACCGATTGATGTCAGCACTACCCTGAATCAGCAAATTGAGCGACTGACTAGCATTTTGCGATCGCTGACCAGTCAACTTATTAGCATTTTCTTTAGTGCGATCGGCAGCATTGTCAACGTGTTTTTGACCGCTGTGTTCACTATCTTTTTGGTGCTGCGGGGTGAGGGGCTGTGGAGCGGCATTTTGGGCTGGTTGCCCGACCCGTGGGGCACGCGGGTTAAGCAATCGCTACCCGAGAATTTTGAGCGGTTTATTGTGGGTCAGGTGACCCTGGCGACCATTATGGGCGTGGCTCAAACGGCGGCGCTGTTGGTGTTGCGGGTGCCGCTGGCCGAGCTGTTTGGCTTTGGAATTGGGGCAGCCAGTCTAATTCCGTTTGGCGGCACCACCACTCTGATAGTGGTCAGTTCGCTGCTGGCACTGCAAAACTTTTGGCTAGGTGTAAAGGTGCTGCTGGTGGCGATCGTGATTATCCAAATTTGTGAGAACCTGCTAGGGCCTCGGATCTTAGGTGAACTGACGGGACTAAATCCAGTGTGGATGCTAGTTTCACTGGACGTAGGTTTAAAGCTGGGTGGCGTGCTGGGGCTGCTGGTGGCAGTGCCCATTGCCAGCTTCATCAAAGCTACCTTTGATACAGTTCGCACCTCAAGGTCAGGATTGTTGCGATCGCTCGTAACCACCAGCGTTATCTCTTCGTCTCCTATCGCCGATCAACCTGCCGACTTACCCAGCCAATAGATTCCTTGAATGAATGCTGCTTTAAAAGCTTAAGTCGTTGCATATAGCTCCGCAACGCAACGATTTAAGCAAGAGGTCTAATCATGGCTTACCTGAGCGGCGGGCAGATAACCTTTGCATCCCAAGATTTCGCGCCTGTCTGCTCCAGTGTGTGTTGTCCTGCGGTTCGCTCAATCTAGACTTCTATGACTGCCGCCAGTTCTCGGTTTGTAAACCAGAGACTCGATCGAATTCTCGCTGGTTCGCAGTGACCATAAGAAGGTTATGTTGCAAAGCGGTTGCAGCAATTAACACATCATAAGCACCGATCGGTTGCCCTTGGGTTTTGAGAATGGCACGAACTTGAGCCGTTTGTTCAGCTTCTGCGTTGCTGAAAGAAAGAACTGTAGCAGAAGCAAGAAAACTGGCGATCGCAGGTTCCACCTTGTAAGCGCGTTGAGGATTGATCAGCAAGCCGTAACGTAATTCCATCACCGTGATCACTGAAACCGCAATGTCGGTAGGCGGCGTTTGCTTGAGTCGAGCTTGCGTACCAGGCTCACCTTTAATGAAGTCGCTGATGACACAGGTATCGAGGAGGTATCGCATCAGAACAATTCTATCTCTTGCGGGGAAAGGAGTTCATCCCGGTAGGACTCAAAGGCAGGGAAGTCAGGAATCCCCTGATAAGATAGAACGGCATCTGACCATTGGACAACTGGAGCCGGGACAGTTTGAGTGCGTTGTCGCAAAGCTTGAATAATTAGTGTTTGGAGTGGAACATTGGATTGAGCTGCTTGACGGAGTAGGTCTTGTTCAAGATCTTGAGGTAGGTCGATCGTGATTTGCATTGCACATTTTCCTAGCGTTTAACTCTTTACTGTTTGGTGTAGGGTGCTGCTCAACTTTAGAAGGGAAAACTCTTGCTCCAAGATAGCTTTATTCGGGAATCTTGGCGGCAAGAGCTATAAAAACTTGAGGATCGGCGTTCCGTTTCAACGTTCAGTCCAGGCTCGCATCTTGCCAGGGTTGAGCAACCCATAGGGATCGACCTTTTCCTTAAAGGCCAACTGCACCGGATCGATCGACTTTCTACCGCCATCTTCCAGAATGTAAGTATGCGGGTTGGCAATAAATGCCCCACTGTCTTCGTGCTGTTTGATGATGGCTTTCAGCCGTTCGGGCGTGCTGTAGCGCACCAATTGCAGCGCGGCTGGCAGGATGCAGCCATTGACCCGCAAAAACTCCAGGTGGAGCATCACCTCATTGCCATAGCGATGATACATTTGCTCTAGCAGCTTCAGCTCTTTGTCGTAGGGAAATAGGGTTTGCAGGTAGGTGAGGCTGGGGTCTACGTTGCGGGCATGCAGGGTGGTGTGGTTCCAGGTAAATTCCATTAGCATGGTGCCCTTGCTGGCTTCTTGAGCCGTTTTGCGGTAGCAAACAGAGCCACCAAACTGCTGGATCAAGTCGCCAAACGGTTCTAGCGACGGCTCCGCTACCATGACAAAGGCGCAATGTTTGCCGCTGGGAATGGTGTCGCGCAGGGCAACAAAGTAGCTGGGAATGGGATCGGCAAAAATAGTGACCAGTTTTTTGGTGATGGCGTCAGAGTCGCCCAGCGCTTGGCCAAACCGGGCTGCCGTCATGAAGTCGTCGAAGCTGATGATTAGCTCTGCCCACGGATAGGCTGGGCCCAGCGGAATTTCTAGTTCGGTAATGATGCCGTTGGTGCCATAGGCGTGGTTTACCTGTTGCACCGCATCGCCGCGCAGTTCAATCACGCGGGGTTCATCTTCCATTGTGACCACCCGCACCGCATGCAGATTGCCGCGATCGCGCAATTGTCCGTAGGTAACCGAGCCAATACCACCGCTGCCGCCGCTAATGAAGCCGCCAATGGTGGCCGTCCGGTAGGTAGAGGGAGCCATGCGGATTTCCCAGCCTGTTTCGCGGGTTTGTTTGTCGATCGCTAGCAGTTTTGCGCCCGGTTCAACGCAGACCACCCCCGGTTTAATCCACTTCACCGCCTGCATCTTGGTCAAATCTAAAATCACCCCTCCCTCTAGCGGGATGCACTGCCCGTAGTTGCCTGTGCCCGCTCCGCGCACCGTCAGCGGTATCTGCGCCTGCACACAGGCTTTAGCAACGGCCAGCACTTGCGCTTCATTGGCAGGGCGCACCACCAAGTCGCCGACCTTATCCGCTAATAGGGGCACCAGAATTGGGCTGTAGGTGTAATAGTCCTTTGAGAGCTTCGCGACTTGAGCGGCATCGCGGATTACCTCAATGCCGTCGAGAGATGCTACAAAAGCATCCCAGTTAATTGATTTTGTCGTTGCTAGCGTCAATTGAGTCAACCTCCCTCTATCTGGTTCAACGTGCAGTTTCAAGATCAGGCGTGCCTTGACCCGATTGATTCACCTTAATTGACTTTAGACTATTGCCTTCAGGCAGTAGTTACAACGCTTACTGAATCGGGTTCTAGCCTGACTATTTGGTGTTGCTGAATTGTAGGATGAACCAAGGATGCGAGCGAGACGCTCGCCCTACCCAATCCTACAATTCTCCAGGAGTGTGAGCGTCTCGCTCACGTTCAGGACGGCACAAATCCTCCCTCTATTCAGCAACGCCGCTGATCTTGGTTGAGGATCGCAAATTAAATCACCTGCCACTTTGAAACCACGTGCCCCATCACGGGTTAAGCGCGCGCTATCATACCCCATTGATCCATCAAAAAGGCGTACTCAAACGCGATCTCTTTTAGTCGTTCATAGCGACCCGATGCGCCGCTGTGTCCGGCTCCCAGGTTGGTTTTGAGCAGCAGAATGTGGGAATCGGTTTTGAGTTCTCGCAGTTTGGCTGTCCACTTAGCGGGTTCCCAGTAAGAAACCCGGGGATCGTTTAAGCCAGCGGTAATCAGCAGGGCGGGATAGGCTTTCGCGTCTACGTTGTCGTAGGGCGAGTAGGACTTCATATAGTCGTAGTAGGCTTTGTCGTTAGGGTTGCCCCACTCTTCCCACTCCATGGCCGATAGGGGCAATGACGTATCGAGAATGGTGGTGACGACATCGACAAAGGGCACCTGGGCAATCACAGCTTTGAACAAGTCAGGCCGGAGATTGACCACGGCTCCCATCAGCAGCCCGCCCGCACTGCCGCCTTCGATCGCCAACTGCTGAGGGGATGTCCATCCCTGTTTAATCAAACACTCAGCGCAGGCAATAAAGTCGGTAAACGTATTCTTCTTTTGCAGAAACTTACCGTCTTCATACCACTTGCGCCCCATTTCCGAGCCGCCCCGGATGTGGGCGATCGCCATCACCACCCCGCGATCCAACAGCGCCAGTCGATTTGACGAAAAATAGTCAGGATAGCTGGCTCCATAGGAACCATAGCCCGTCATCAGCAGCGGATTATGACCCGTTTTTTCGACCCCTTTTTTGTAGACCAGTGACAGCGGTATCGCTGTACCGTCGGGGGCGATCGCCTCCAGCCGTTCAATCCCATATCGGGTGCGATCGTAGCCGCCCAGCACCGGCGTTTCTTTCTTCAGCTCCCGTTCCTGCGTATCTAAGTTGTAGTCAAACACCGAATTCGGCGTCACTAGCGAGGTGTAGTTAAACCGCAAAATGGGGGTATGAAAATCGGGATTGCCGCCTTCACTCACTTCATAGGTGGGTTCTGGAAACGTAATGTAGTGTTCTTCGCCCGTCGAAAGCTTGCGAACGCGCACTGTTTCCAAGCCCTTGTAGCGCTCGTACACCACCAAATGATCCACAAACGGGCTAACGCCACCCGTAATAAACACCGTATCTCGGTGGGGAATCACAATTTCCCAGTGTTCCCGACTCGCAGCCGTGACGGGCGCTTTCATCAGCTTAAAGTTGATGGCGTTTTCGTTGGTAGTAATATAGAAACTATCGCTGTGGTGCTCCACCTCATACTCAATCCCAGGCGATCGCGGCTGAATCACCCGAAACTCTCCGGTTGGATGATTGGCATCTAGATAGTGCACCTCAGAGGTCACCTTACTATTCAAGCTGAGTAAGATATACGCCTCGCTGCGAGTAGTCCCCACGCTCAAAAAATATGCATCATCCGCTTCGTGATAAATCAGCACATCTTCAGCAGCGGGCGTTCCCAGTCGATGTCGAAATAACTTATAGGGCCGATGTGCGGCATCGACTTGCGTATAAAAAACAGTTTGGCTATCGTTGCCCCAGGCAAACGAGTAATACGTATCGGGGATAGTTTCAAGGTAGTGTTGCTGGGTGGTCAGATCCAAAAAACACAGCGTATAGAGTTCTGCCCCGTTGGTGTCTACTGAATAGGCCAATAGCTGATGATTCGGGCTGATGGCAAACACCCCAACTTCACAGTAGTCGTGGCCGTCTGCTAGCTGATTTTCATCTAACAGAATTGCTTCAGCCGCCTCCAGACTGCCCTGTTTGCGGCAGTGGATTGGATATGCCTTCCCTGCCTCCGTCCGGCTGTAGTAGTAGTACTCATCTTTGCGGTAAGGCACCGACAAATCCGTTTCCTGAATCCGCGCCAGCATCTCTTGATAAAGCTCGGCTTGCAGCGCTTCAGTATGCTGCATCATCGCCTGAGTGTAGGCGTTCTCAGCGTCCAAATACGCCATTACGGCAGGGTCGTCGCGATCGCGCATCCAAAAATAGTCATCTACTCGCTTGTCCCCATGCAGAATATGACTATAAAACTGCTTCTCTGCTACAGGTGGTAACACTACCGCAGGTGCCTCAGAACTGCTTATTCGATCCATACCGCTCGTTCAAACCCCAATTCAAGGTTGCGAATGTGCCGAAAATGGCTCATCCTTTGCACAGTGTAGATCTTTACCCGGTGTTAATGAAGCCCATCATGATTGTTCTCGCTGAAACTGCTGATAATGTGGCTCCTGCTACCAGTCGTCAGGCGTTGGCAGCGTCGGCGGCGATCGCCCAACTTCTGGGCTTTACTGTGTATCCAATTGTTGTTGCGGCTGGCCGTACGGACACTGCCCTCAGCCACATTCCACCGCAGCCACCTGATACCCCCGGCGTTTGGTTGGGCTATCCGCCGCCGCGCGATCGCTATGACGCGATTTACACTGAAGCCCTTGCTAAAGGTATCCGTCTGCTCAACACACCCGCAGAACACCAGCGCGCCCAAGCATTTGACCAAGCCTACCCGCAGCTGGTAGGACTTACGCCGGAGAGCATCGTGATTGGCCGTTTGGCAGATTGTGAGGTGGCGATCGCCCATCTTGGGCTACCGCTATTTGTGAGAGGAGCCGTTGAGTCGGGGAAACCCAATGGCTGGAATGCCTGTGTGGCGACGACTGCTGAACAGGTGCAGCAGCTAGTGGCACCGTTACTAACTCGTCCAGAATCGGGGCTACCGGGCAGAGTGTTATTGCGGCGACTAGTGAAACTGCGCCATAGCCGAGTTGCCGCCAATGGGTTTCCGCTCGGGCGCGAGTTTCGGGTTTTTATTTACCGTCGGCGCATACTCAGCTACGGCTACTACTGGCACGGCGATGATCCGGGCAAATTTCTGTCTATGCCCGAAGAAGAGGCCATGTCAGCAATCGCATTAGAGGCGGCATGGCGCATCCAGGTGCCCTATGTGGCGGTTGATGTAGGCCAATTAATAGACGGCTCTTGGATTGTGATTGAGACGGGTGATCCACAATTTTCCAGCGTTACCCAGGTGCCATTAATTCATTTTTGGCACGAGCTAGGCGAACAGCTGCGATCGCGTGCGCTTAAGCAATCGGGCTAAGCAATCGGGCTAAGCAATAGAACGTAGCACCCGGCATGGATTGCCTACCGCCACCACATCGGCTGGAATGTTGCGGGTGACAACGCTGCCTGCCCCAATCACACTTCTCGCCCCCACGGTGACCCCTGGGCAAAGAATGGAACCACCGCCAATCCAGACATCAGAACCAACCTCAATTTCCTTGGCTAATTCCAGCCCAGCGTTGCGTTCTTGGTAGTCAATGGGATGGGTGGCGGTGTAAAGCTGCACGTTGGGCGCAAACATGACATTGTCGCCAATAGTGACCCGCGCTGGATCTAAAATGACGCAGTTGAAGTTGAGATAAACGTTATCGCCAAACCTAATATTGGAGCCGTAATCACAGAAAAAAGGCGGTTCAATGTACGCATTTTTCCCTACAGTTCCCAATAGTTGAGTCAGGATTATCTGGCGGGTTTCAGTGTCCTCAGCGCGGGTATGGTTGAAGGCGGCGATCGCATTTCTAGCCTGTTGCCTCGCCAAAACAAGATCGGGGTCAGTTGGGTCATACAATTCACCCAAAAGCATCTTTTCTAACTCTGTTTTTAACTGCACCTGAGTAGCCCTCCCGTCAGCATATCGACCCTTCCTTTCATGTCGCTTTCAGGTTCAATATAGACGATATTCAAGACATTTCAACGTCTAAGCGATCGCTGGTTGAATCAACTCGGTCTTGCCATTACCACCCTAACCAGCCTCGTAAAAATTGCCCCTCCATCAACACTCAATCGGCTTAACCTTGCAGTGAGACAAGGGGCGCGATCGCGTTCAGTTCAAGTCGGATACGTACAAGATCTACGCATCAAAGAATGAGGAACAGGCTCAACAATCGTTACGGCACTTGATCGATAAATGGGAAGCACTGAAACCTAAAGCAATTCGAAATCTTTCAACCAGATTTCGAATTGACCTTAACGTTCTATCAAGTTTAGATGAGAAGTTACATCGCCACGTTCAGACCACAAATCATTTGGAGCGTTTATTTAGAGAGTTTCGGACAGAATCAGATGAAATTGGGGCTTTTCCTCATGAAACAAGTTGTTTGACCGTATTCTTTCTCGTTGTTGAACGAGATCATGCCAACCATGACCGTAAAACTATGGCGAAAAATTCGTGTCATTAATATATTTTTAAGCAATGTGAATTTTTTCAATATCTGAAGTAGCTGACCTGGAAAGGGTTGAGGACATTTCTTGAGATCTGGGCGATCGCCTCAACTGGGCTACAGCGATCGGCAGACCAGTCAGGACTAAAATCCGCCACCTCAGAGGCTAGAACCGCAATCTTCTAATGTTGCGAGATCACGCCCTGACGATAACTTTGAGCATTTGATCCCAAGATCAAAGGGGTTAGCTTAGAATAAGAGCAAATATGTAAAATTTCGTAACTTAACTGTAAAGCAGTCCGTCCATGACCTCAGCAACCTCTCTCTTCGCCCCTGTCGATGCAGACCTCTGCCTGCTGACAGACAATCTTAAGCAGCTTGTAGGTGCCCGCCACCCGATTCTGTATGCCGCCGCAGAGCACCTCTTTGGCGCAGGAGGGAAGCGGTTGAGACCTGCTATCGTGCTGCTTATTTCTAGAGCGACGGCACCCGACTTTGAGATTTCGTCGCGCCATCGACGGCTAGCAGAAATTACAGAAATGATCCATACCGCTAGTTTGGTGCATGACGATGTCGTCGATGAGTCCGAGCTACGGCGCGGTGTACCCACTGTTCACAGCAGCTTTGGCAATCGCGTTGCCGTACTAGCGGGAGATTTTTTGTTTGCTCAGTCTTCTTGGTATCTGGCCAACTTAGACAATTTGGAAGTTGTCAAGCTGCTGTCACAGGTGATCATGGATTTAGCAGAAGGCGAAATTCAACAGGGTCTAAATCGCTTCGATACGGGTACAACACTCGATGCCTACTTAGAAAAGAGCTACTACAAAACGGCCTCATTGATGGCAAATAGCGCCCAAGCCGCAGGTGTCCTCAGTGAAGTGCCGGAGGCAACTGCTACAAGCCTATATAATTATGGCCGCCATATTGGTCTAGCGTTTCAAATCGTAGATGACCTGCTAGACTTTACGGCTTCCATGGATGCGCTAGGCAAACCAGCGGGTTCTGATCTCAAAAGTGGAAATCTAACTGCCCCCGTCCTGTATGCGCTTGAGGAAAAACCCTACCTAGAGGTGCTAATTGAGCGCGAGTTTGCTCAAGAGGGTGATCTACAACAGGCGATCGCTCTCGTATTGGCCAGCAACGGCATTGAGCGATCGCGCGAACTAGCGACTCATCACGCTCAGCTAGCAGGTCAGTATATGGCTAAGTTGCCTGCTTCCGAGTCTCGTCAAGCACTCATAAGTTTGACTGATTATGTGCTGAGCCGAGGGTATTAGCGCTGGGAGCAATCTCGATTAATCGCTATAGCGTTCCTCTGCCCAAGGTTCGCCGCGACGATGGTAGCCGTTGCGCTCCCAAAAACCTAATTCTTCATGGTCTAAGAATTCCAGGCCATTTATCCATTTGGCGCTCTTCCAAGCATAGAGATGGGGCACAACTAGCCGCAGAGGACCGCCATGGTCGATGGGAAGTGGTTCTTCAAACAGCGTGTGCGCAAAAAAGTTTTCTTCCCGCAAAAAGTCATCCACGGCAAGATTGGTAGTGTAGCCCCCATAGCAGTGCTGCACCAGGTAAGTCGCGTTGGAGTCTAGCTGAATCTGCTGCATAAAATCCATCACCTTGATGCCAGTCCACTGCACATCTAGCTTGGACCAGGTCGTAACGCAATGAAAATCTGCGGTGAAGTGACTTTGGGGCATGGCCAAAATATTGGCCCAGTTTAGGGTTATCGGTGTAGCTAAGCCCCAAATGCGAAATTCCCAGTTCTCCAGGCTAACTTGGGGAGACTGGCCGTAGGTCAAAACTGGAAACCCCTTAGCGAGGTGCTGGCCGGGGGGGACGCGATCTTGCTGCTCAGGGCCTGGTTTGTGAAAAAATTTACCCAGCATAGGGGGTGGATGGGGGAGAGAGGTAGAAATGCAGGAACGGGTAAAACTGCCACAGCGGGTAGAAAATCAAAACAGGAGCAACCCCGATCTGTTGTTGCTCCTCAGTTTTCTACAGACTAAATCAGGCACACCAACGCTTACTCTTCGTCGTCGGCTTCGTCTTCTTGAGGATAAACAAAGCCTGTAGAGCGTCCAGTTAGGATCGACTTGCCTAGGGAGAGTGCACGCTGAGCTTGCAAAGCCGCTTTGCTCTTCCAGGTGGCCTTGCGCTTATCGCGCTTAGATTTGGAGGTTTTCTTCTTAGGAACAGCCATGATCTCAGGTGCTCAGTATTTTTTTGACAACTTTACTATCTTATACCGCTTCTCTAAAAAACCACTATTGCCGCTATTCTTGGGGAGCCGAGTTGGGGTTGACGGCCACCTGTTGCCGTGCCTGCTGAGGAATTGCAGCGGTTGGCTGACCGGTATACATGGCGCGTAGAACTAGGGCAGGGTCTACCCAATTGTTGTCGTATTTTAGCCCCCAGTGCAGGTGAGGCCCCGTGGTGCGGCCAGACATACCCACTCGACCCACGCGCTGCCCAGCATAGACTTGCTGACCTTCAAAAATCTGGAGGCCGCCATCTCGATCAATCATGTAACGCTTGCCGCCAGACGATTCTACATGCCCTTCCATGTGGCAAAAAATGCTGAGCCAGTTCCCCGCTTCCACGACCACTGAAGTGCCACAGTTAGAGTCATCCGTGACTTCTACCACCGTGCCACTTGACCAATTGCGAAGATAGCTGCCTTTGGGCGCAGCCATGTCTAACCCGTAATGAAACTCGTTAGAGCTATAGCCTTCAATTGAACGGCGATAGCCAAAAGGCGAGGTGTATGCCTGAAACTGCTCTACCGGAAAGGAGACGCCCGACCAGCTGTTCGTGGCTACTTGGGCAACGTTGGCCGGGGCGATGTCCTTAGCTTGGGCACCGGGAGCACCGGCGCTAATTGCCAGTTTAGGAGCATTGTCAGGCTCGGCTTGGGGCTTGGCAGAGGCTGCCGCTGTCGAGGGTTCGGAGACTGTAGCCGAGGGAGAGGAACCTATAGCCGAGGGAGAGACCGTAGGCAATACAACAGGCGATCGAAACAGAGATGGCGTGCCCCCCGCTGGTGTTTGGGCACCCAGGGCAAACCTGCCTGATCGTAGGGCATTGGCTGAGACTGTGCTTAAAGAGCTGGCCTCAACCATTTTTTGATGCGCTTCGACCACTACCAGGATCGACAGACACGTTCCGACTGCTAGCAAACATCGACCTAGACTAATTGCGATGGGTTTCATGTTTGGCGGTTCAAAATTGCAGTTAGTTCTCCTTATCCTTCAACCGACAACATCCTACATCAGAAAAAAACGTCTGAAACACATAGTTTTTCTAGAACTTGGGTTGGAAGTGTGGGCGCAGGTAGTTTTTTCTGGAAATTGAGTAAAACTGTCGAACCCATCATGCCCTGATTAGTGCGATAGATTTCAGTCTTGAGCCAATCTTTAAATAAACTGGTCAGCTCAACAAATTTGTCATGGGTGGAGCAGTAGGTTTGACCATGCTGAATTAATTTTGGTTAAAACCTAAATCTAGGCACATCTAAATTGAAAACATCTGGGGCAGTTTGGGGAACTGTAGATTCAGCCTTTGGATCTATCTACTTTTTCTCAGGGTGGATCCGACTGCATCTGCCTGGAGTGGCCGCGACACGTCTACAATTAGTTCATTTGTATTATACAGGCGATATCATACAGGCGATCGCTTATTCTTCAGGCTGCCCCGGTCTGGAGGTTGATTCAACTTAGGCGATATTGGCGATTGTGGTGATAAGTATCAGCATTGAGGGCAAGTGATGCCCAGACAAAAACGATTGGCGTTCGGCATTCTCTTTCTAGCTACGTTCCTGATTTTCGCGATGGTAGGACTGACTCAACGCCCAGACAGCCAACGCTCAGGCATGGCGTTGCCGACGGCTGCCTTAACTCCACGTCGAACGGCCTTTGTCCACTTATTTGAGTGGACGTGGAATGATGTGGCTCAAGAGTGTGAGACATTTTTGGGGCCGAATGGGTACGCCGCTGTTCAAATTTCGCCACCGAATGAGCACCTTGTCTTAGC
>CASBQJ010000038.1 GCA_949127705.1 Synechococcales cyanobacterium PMM_0085 | reverse complement strand
TGATAGTCGCATCAGCATCGCCGGGGAGAAGCAGGGTGTTGTTTTGGACTTGCTGGTCGTATTGGCGGTAGACCCAGCGTTTGGAGGCGATGGTGGGGCTGTCGAGTAGGGTAAGCAGAACGTCGCTCCAGGAGAGCAGGCCACCCCCCACCCTAATCCCCGTAGGGGTGCTGTCTGGTAAAGCCGTAGCACTCCAAGCCCAGGCGCTGCGGGCATAGGCGGGAGGTTCTGCCAGTAGAGCGTGGTGGTAGATGGGGGTATTATCAGACAGCGCCGTGGCCGGAATTTCGGCAGCGATCGCACCTTGAAACAGGATCCGGACAATCGGGTCGGCAATCACGGTGCCCGCGACGACGGCCTGTAGCCCCCAGCGATGGAAAATATCGATTAGCTCTTGCTCTCGTCCGGCGATCGCCACAAACAGCATGCGCTCCTGCGACTCTGACAGCATGTATTCATAGGGCACCATCCCGGTCTCGCGAACCGGAATTTTGTCGAGGTCTAGTTCAATCCCCACACCACCCTTCGCCGCCATCTCCGCAGTCGAACACGTCAGTCCAGCCGCTCCCATATCTTGCGCAGCGACGACAGCTCCGGTTTTAAACGCTTCTAAGCAGGCTTCAATCAACGATTTTTCTAGAAACGGATCGCCAACTTGCACCGCAGGGCGATCGTCCATGGACGCATCACTCAGCTCGGCGCTGGCAAAACTGGCTCCGCCCATGCCGTCCCGCCCGGTCGTAGACCCTACGTATAGAACTGGATTACCGATGCCTGCTGCCCCCGACTTGACAATGTCTGAGGTTTCCATTAACCCCAGCGCCATCGCATTGACCAGCGGGTTCCCCGAGTAGGCCGGATCAAAATAGACCTCACCGCCCACCGTTGGCACCCCAACGCAGTTGCCGTAATGGGCAATTCCGGCCACAACGCCGCCAAACAACCGCCGTGTCCGGGCATCATTTAAATCCCCAAACCGCAGCGAATTGAGGATGGCAATCGGGCGTGCCCCCATCGTAAAAATGTCGCGCAAAATGCCACCTACCCCAGTAGCGGCACCTTGAAACGGTTCTACAGCAGAGGGGTGATTGTGCGATTCAATTTTGAAGGCCAACTGTAGCCCATCGCCCAAATCCACAACGCCCGCATTTTCACCTGGCCCGACCAAAATGCGATCGCCCGTGGTCGGAAACTGTTTCAGCAGCGGTCGAGAATTCTTGTAGCAGCAGTGCTCTGACCACATCACCCCAAACATGCCCAGCTCTGCCCGGTTGGGGTGACGTCCCAACCGCCGCACAATATCCTCATATTCCTCGGGCTTTAGCCCTTCAGCGGCAATCTCTTGAGGCGAAAAAGGAGCAGAGGACGTGACAGACATGGTAGACCCAATAAAAGCATGGCAAGCTCAATTCTAGAGCCAAGGCTTGCGTGAAACGCCACTTCTATTCAAGAAAATCCTCATGAATCGAACTAATAAAAGTCTAAAAACAACGCAAAAGCCCAAAAGTCTATGCTGCCTACAAAACAGACGGCCTAGATTTTTGAGCTTTCGCTTGTAACAGTTACTAAATTTAGCGGACTATGTAGTCTGAGGCGTAAATCTGCCTACCGATCGGAGTGCAGGCTTCCAGCCTGCGCGGGCAAGATGCCCGCCCTACGGTAGCTAGAACTACGCCGTCTTCTACTAATTAGGCTAGCCCATATCTGGTCGCCTTAGCGCCCCCTTAGCGCCCCTTTAGCGCCCCCTTAGCGCCCAAGAACAGGGAGCCGCTGCCAAAACCGATGGGGTTTGGGTGCGATCGGCTTAGCCGTCGGCTCCGACGAGGTCATTGCCACCTTGAGCGCTTTCCAGGTGTGGAGACAAACAATACCGCTAGGTTTCAGGCTGTAGCGCTGCTGAAACGCGATCGCCGCTTGCTGAGTTTTGTCTCCAAATAATCCATCCGATTGGAGGTCATAGTCCAGCGCTTTCAGCAATTTCTGTAAGCGATAAACATCTGCACCGGTATGCCCCCAGCGCAGAGGGCGAGTACCCGGCTGAACGGTGTTTTTTAAGGCGACCCAGGTATGCGAATCGACAATGCCGTCCATTCGTAGCCCTTGGCGCTTTTGATATGACTTGACGGCCACTTCGGTCATCCAACCAAAATCGCCATCCACTTTAATCGTATAGCCGTGAGCACGGAGTAGCTCTTGCAGTTCAGCAACGGCATGTCCCTTATCCCAAGGATATAAACACGGAACGGTAGGTTTGACTGGGGTAGCAGAAGCGATCGCCTGCCCTTTGTCGATTGTCATCATCATAGACCTCCTGTCCTGGGTATGGGACGAATATTAGTGTACCTTCGCTACACCACGGGTAGACGGGCTAAGCCCTGCAGCCGCTCGGTAGCTTTTGTTTCATAGATAGATAGATATTGAGTTTCCTCAGTACGAAAACAATGCTAGAACATCCCTAGAAGACTCCAGCGTGCCCCTAGCATAAAACGGCCTGCGGTTAACCGCCTCACCAGAAAGAATCATTAAGATTCCTCCGTATGGGTGATTATATCGTGAGAGTACCCGCTTAAACCTACGGTGTACACACAAGTTGAAACTGACTTCGTTTCAGGCTTCGTAAGCCCCCCAACCCCGCAATTTTGGGGGGCTTCGATCCGGAAAGCCCCCCAAAATTGGGGGGTTGGGGGGCGGTTCATAGAACTATGGCTAGATTTGATCACTTGTGTGTACACGGTAGCCGCTTAAACGGAGAAGATTGAGGTAGTTCTTGAAAGATTGTTAGAGTGATTTTGAAATGATGAAGCCGATGGTTAAGGGCAGATACAGCAGCGTTACACACCACACCGCTGAGGCCAAATGAGGCC
>CASBQJ010000037.1 GCA_949127705.1 Synechococcales cyanobacterium PMM_0085 | reverse complement strand
GTAATAGCAGCTTCAACTGGCTCAATGACTTCCGCTCTGCTGTCAACCTCGCGTTCAAGCTCAGGGGCTGTTGGAGCAGCGGTGACACCAGGACGGGTAGCAGAGGGGCGAGCCGGGGGTGCTGTCGGCTGAGCAACCTGCTGAGACACTGCATCAACCGATGGCGCGACAGGGGGTTGTGCGACCTCAGGGCGGCGAGGCGCTTCGACCACAGGACGGTGCCGACGCACCTCTAAAATTTGTTGCTTTTTGACGGGAGGCTGTGCGCCACTTGGCTTGGACGGAGGCATAGAATGAGTCGAAGTTGACTTTCCAGACGGTGGAGAGGTATGAACGTATTTTTCGGCGGCGGAGCGAATCCGCGCGGCTTCTGCTTCTGAAATCGTACTGCTATGACTCTTCACTGGAATGCTGAGTTGTTCGCAAACGTCCAAAATTTCTTTATTATCCAAATTCAATTCCCGCGATAACTCGTAAATTCTAACTTTACCGTTCATCCACTCTCCCCTCTTCGTGCCGATAACTGTCACATAAGTTGACCCACTTTCCCTAAATGAAACTGCAATGAATTTTTGGGTTGACTTGACCTGGCTCGCTCAAACTATAAGAAACCAATGCCATTTTTCCACTAAAAACCTACAGCTAACAGATGCGATCGCTGCCGACTCCTCCAAACCACCCAATTAAATGGCTACTGCGATCCTAGACAGTATCGTGTTACATGGCCATTCTGCCTGAATCTTTTTGAACCGGGCGGATTCTGAGGTGAAAATTTTGTTAGCAGCCCGATTGCCGTTTTGATTAACCTACTGTTACAACTCAATGACTAACCCTATCCTCTGCTTGTACTTCAACTCACGACGGGTGCGAGTTTGACCTCGCAGTTGGCCTTGCAGCCCGGTTGATGAAACCTAGTTCCCTAAATTTAGCCTATGCTCCCTAGATCTGGCCTGCCTAGAGACTATTCCGGAAGCTGACTCATGATTTTTTGGGAAAACCTGCATGGCCTTCAAAAAATATAGAAAACTAGCCCTGAATAAAACTAGCACTGAATAGAACCAGTATAAACACCCTAAAGGCCAAGCATCTTGCAAAGATGGAATCCATCATCTTGACTAGAAATGATGAACATAGCTATCTGCTATGGGGCTGGGAGTGAGGGGTTGACCGAGAGCCGTTGCCATAGATCTCGATAAACTGACTCTGGGACTGCCGATTTGAGCGATCGCCCCAGCCGATCTTTCTTTTGAGCCGCCTGTACGCAGCTTGCCTGTGGGCACAGGTAAGCAGAGCGTCCAGCCCCGTCATCCAATTGTATCGTTCGCGACGGATACAGCCGCACAATTCGCAAAAAGGTTGATTTATGCGCAACTTTTCTACAACTTAGGCAGCGACGATGGTTAGGCAACATGGTTGGCTGGGGGGCAGATGCGGTGGAATTTTATTTTAAGCCCTAATTTAGATGTCACAACTTGAACTAGACTACCCCAACTATCAGACTCACCGCTATTGGATGAATCAGGCGATCGCCCTGGCGGCGGCGGCTGGTGAGGCGGGCGAAGTTCCGGTAGGTGCCATTGTGCTCGCGCCAAATGGCACACTGCTAGCGACCGGAGAAAATCGCCGAGAGCGAGATCACGATCCTACAGCTCATGCAGAAGTCTTGGCTCTACGAGCGGCTGGCCAGCAGCTCCAGGCTTGGCAACTGCACCACTGCACCCTGTATGTGACGCTAGAACCCTGTCCTATGTGTACGGGTGCCATTATTTTGTCTCGACTGGCTACGCTGGTCTATGGAGCCGACGATCTAAAGACCGGTGCGGTGCGGACGGTGGCCAATATTCCCGACAGTGCCTGTTCTAATCACCGACTTAGCGTCATTAGCGGCGTTTTGGCATCGGCTTGTCGGCAGCAGTTACAAAATTGGTTTCGTGAGCAGCGGCGATCGCCTTCAGACCCACCTCACGAAACGATTTGACTTACTATCCACTAGAGGAATGAAGCTAGCCCTACAGGACAGCCGCACAACTGTCCCTCTGATAGAGGGTGTCTGCGACTCAAGCATCTATGCTGAAGAGATACGTAACTTGTAGAGTGCGTAACGTTAAGCAGCACTAGTGCGCGTTGACCGAAGTTTATGGTTTTGCTCAATTCAAAAAAAATCAACCTGAACGCCTTGTCATCCGATCGGGGAAGCAGTATCAATTCACGGGTTTCACCTTGGCTATCGGCACTGGCATATCCGTTGGGAAGTCGGATCGTGCTACCCGCTTACTTTGACAAGCTGTCGATTATTGGGCAAGAAAATATTCCGACTGAGGGACCTGTGATTTTGGCACCCACTCATCGCTCCCGGTGGGATGCCTTGGTGGTACCTCACGTCAGTGGGCGACGCGTCACTGGACGTTACCTGCGGTTTATGGTGACCTCTGATGAAGTGAAAGGCATTCAGGGCTGGTTGATTCGCCGATTGGGAGCGTTCCCGGTCAATCCTCGTCAGCCGGGGATCACCAGCTTGCGGTATGGCTTGGAGCTGCTGCTGGCCGGTGAAATGCTGGTCATTTTCCCGGAAGGCGGGATTTTTCAAGATGGGCAACTGCACCCGATCAAACAGGGGCTGGCTCGGTTGGCCGTCCAGGCAGAATCTGCCAAGCCGGGGTTAGGAATTAAGGTTGTGCCTATTCACTTGCAATATAGTGAGCTGGTGCCCCAATGGGGCTGCAATGTGGATGTCCGCATTGGTACGCCGCTGAAGGTTGCGGGCTATTTGCATCAAAATCCCAAAGCCGACGCTAAAAAATTAACGGCTGACCTGCACTTGGCTCTAGAACGCCTCAAAGCCTCGCAAGTGCTGGAGTCTACCTTATCGGCCTGTGCCCCCGAACGCTAATGGCCAACGACCATGCGCCGCGAACTACACCCCCAAACTTAGCTGCCAGCTGAGCAGACGTCCGGTGTTGAGCGGAGCTTGGTCGATCAGGCGCAGTTGCCAGACCCCTTTGGCGGGCAGGTTGAGGAGATATTGCAGGAAGGGCGTGGTTTGTAGCGTATAGGTCGTCTGTAGGCGGGTTGCACGCCCCAAGGTACGGCTTTGCAGCAGAGTGGCCTCGCCCTGGGGCGGCGTTAGGGTAATTTCTAAGTCGCCAAGGTAGCTGTGTTCGACATCGAGGGTGATGCGAATATCTCGGACGGGGCGGGCATCTTGCACTTGAATGATGCTGGTGGCTCCACGCGGGCTGGCATCAGGAATTTCTAGGGGCGTGGTGTTTTGTTGTTGCAGCCACTGGGATGGGGCGATCGCCCCCGG
>CASBQJ010000036.1 GCA_949127705.1 Synechococcales cyanobacterium PMM_0085 | reverse complement strand
GGTTTGAACCGTTGAATCGGCATAGCCTCAGGTTAGGTCAATTTTAAACAGGCAGTTTTACAAACGACCACAGTTGCCCAGCCCACTCAGTAATAGCGCACAGTTCAAATAAACCTGATACTTTTAGTAAACAGGGTGACATTAGCCTCCCTCGGGTTAAAAATCGGGCTAAGACCTCGGCCCCATACTCACCCGGTTTCGGGTTAGCGCACCGTTAGCAGCATCACGTCACATCACCGATGCTCAATCCATCACACACGCATGAGAAACACGATTAATTCAGCGGTTAGGGCATATCTGCGCTTCAGCAAACGATGGCTATTCAAAACGCCCAACCGAGCGTTAGACGATGCCTATGAAGCGGCTCTGCGGATCAAAGCCATTGAAGACACCCATTTTGGTGGGGGTAAGATTTCCTCAGAGTATGGCACCTATGGGACTAGCGTCCGCAGCTACTTCCAGTCAGAGCTGCAAAAATACCTCAATATTGCCAAAGTTCGACTAGCAGAATTTAAAGTTAGCAGTTCGATTCTTGGGCTTTCCACCCAACCCATTACCGAAATCCAGGTAGATGAACAACCCATTGATGAATCGCGCATTAATATCATCGACCAACCTGCACTGATTCTAAAAAAACTGCGGCTGATTGATGAGGTCTTGGCGCGCTATGGGGGCGATCGCTCGGGGGCAAACGCGTTGGTTGTTATGAGTGATCCCAGCCAGGTCAATGGGCGGCAGAACAGCCGTTCTTTGACCAACCGCATGACGAGTCAAACTAACATTTCTAATCGTTCTAGTGCTCCGGCCTCCAGCGAAGATATGGAATCGTTAGTCGATAAAACGGGCGTCCTGCCTCGCTCAATTCTGCGAACAGTGGATCGAATCAAACAAGATCTTGATCCTAATGCAGAGCGCGAAGTCGTAGAAAACTTTCGCAGTTCGCAGAATAGAACCGCAACGTCGCTGCGATTTGTCCTGCTGCTGGTCATTATTCCTTTGATTACACAACAAATTGCTAAAAACTTTGTGGTGGGGCCTTTAGTTGATCGCTACAGAACCACTAGTGGAGCTGAAGTATTTCTCAACATTGATATTGAAGAAGAAGCGCTAGATGAGCTGCACCGCTATGGGGAACGGCTGCGATTTCAGAGCTTAGTCGGGAACGCTCCGCCGATTAATGAAGAGCAGCTTAACGAAAAACTGAAGGAGAAAGCCGAAGAAATTCGCCAAGAATCTTTGGATGCCAGTAATGATGCCGTAAAAAATATCTTTTCAGACATTTTCTCTGCCCTAGCGTTTGCCCTGTTGTTGCTCAACAGCAGGCGTGACGTTGAAGTGCTCAAATCTTTTATTGATGAACTTGTTTATGGCCTAAGTGATAGTGCCAAAGCCTTTATCATCATTTTGCTGACCGATATTTTTGTGGGATTTCACTCACCCCACGGCTGGGAGGTTTTACTAGAAGGAGTGTCTCGTCATTTTGGCATTCCTGAAAGTCGGGATTTTATCTTCTTATTCATTGCCACATTCCCGGTAATTTTAGACACGATTTTCAAATATTGGATTTTCCGCTACCTCAACCGGATTTCGCCTTCTGCGGTTGCCACTTATCGCAATATGAATGAATAAAATAATTGGTAGAAAAGTCAATTAAATGAGCAATAGACCTCTGGCAAATTAGCTTTTTAGATAGTGGTAGGAGCAGCAAAATGCCAGAGGTCTAACGTGTTTTTAGTCTAGCGTGTTCTTAAATGCCCAACGCGCCTTTCAATTTGGTCAAGACTGCCGATTCCGAATCGCTCACTTTAGGCTTCCCGGAGCCAAATAACCCACGGCCAGCGGCGTTAGCAACATGCTGGGCTGCCGCATAGATAAACTGCTTGTATTCGCTGATCTCTTCAGGCGTGGCTTTGGTTTCTAGGGTAGACAGGGCATCGGTAATGGCGGCGATCGCCATCTCTGCTGCGTTGTCAGGCGTTAAGTCTTTGGGCGCTGCTCCAGGAGAAAACGTTTTAATCGCTTCCTCAGAAAATACGCCTTGGATAATGCTGTTATTGGGATATTTTTTAGAAACTCCCACGACCTCTTGCGCTAGGGCAGTCGCCTCAATTGCAGTAGACACAATCCCCATGTCTGCCACTGACACGGCAATCCCGCTTAACGTCACGGCTTTAAGTACCTTGGTGGCTTCTTCTGGAGTGTAGGTAGATGTCATTTTAGTTTCCATGGATACAAAAATTCAACCGAATCATACCATCTGAAACGATTGAATCCGAGTATCCTAAGGCGCATCTACGATCAACCTACTCCTGTTGCCGACGCGCCATGCGGCCATAAGCAAAGATCGCAATGCCAATCATCGTGAAGGAAAACAGCGTTGTGAGTGTGCCCAGAGCATATAAGGCTGGGGACGTAACGTTGGTGGTCATCCCAAAGATTTCGAGCGGCAGGGTGTTATCTTGCCCAGATATCAGCGATGTTCGGGTGAACTCGTCGTAGGACAGGGTGAAACCTAGAATGAAAATGCCAAATAAGCTAGGCAAGATTAATGGAAAGATAATTTCCCAAAATGTTTTGACATCACTGGCTCCTAAATCTTTCGCGGCTTCTTCGTACGCGGGATCAAAGCGATTAAAGATGCCCAGCATAATTAGAAACGCAAATGGAACAGTCCACGTTAGATGAGCACCTAATCCTGATGAAAACCAGTCGGTTGATAAATCTAGCACCTGAAACACAATGCCGATGCCCAAAGAGATTAAGACGCTTGGCACAATTAAGCTAGAAATGGTGAGGTAAAACACCGTGTTGGCTCCCCTAAACCGCGACCGAAAGGCCAAACCTGCGAGGACACTCACCACAATTGATAGGAAAGCAATGACTAAACCCAGGAAGAGCGATCGCAAAAATGGTTCGACAAAATTACCCACTCGCTGCTCTTGAAACACCTGCCCTAACCAATAGAAACTGAACCCCTTCATGGGGAAGGTTAACCCACCCTCAGGGCCTTGCAATGACAGAATGAAAATACCCAGCATTGGCCCGTAGAGAAACAGCACAAACAGGCCGAAAAATGCTGCCAGTAGATAAAAGGTGAGCGATCGCTTCTGCATAGTTATCTCTACAGCTCCTTGCGAATGTCAACAACACGCAGAATGCCCATCACCAAAATCAGCGTTACTAGTAGCAGAACCACGGCATTGGCGGCAGCTAAGGGGTACTGCAAACTGCCAATCTGCGTTTGAATCAATTTGCCCACCGATGCCGACTGACCGCCGCCCATCATCCGCACGGTGACAAATTCACCCATCACCAGGGTGACGATAAAAATCGACCCGATCGCAATCCCTGGTGCCGACAACGGCAGAATAATTTCCTTAAAAGTTTGAAAGCCCGACGCACCCATATCTTGAGCCGCTGTAATCAGATTCCGGTCAATCCGCATGAGGCTATTAAAAATTGGCGCAATCATAAAAAAGTTGTACAGATGCACCATCCCTAGCACAATTGCAAAGTCTGAATACAGCAACCACTCCACAGGCTGTTGCACCAACCCTAGATTGATCAATAGCTGGTTGACGAGTCCTTCTTTCCCCAGGACAGGAATCCATGAAATCATCCGAATAATATTCGACGTCCAAAATGGTACGGTGCAGACTAAAAACAAAATAATCTGCCAGCGCTGGTCTTTAACATAAAATGCTAAAAAGTACGCTACAAGATAGCCAATAATCAAGGTAAAGAACCAAGTCAGAAATACGTACTTAAACGTATTCAGAAAGGTTTTTACCGTGACGCTAGACGTGAAGATGCTGGTGTAATTATCAAGCGTAAAAGCAGGCACCATGGAATATCCATTGAACTGCCAAAAGCTCACCAGAACAATCATCAAAATAGGCAACACCAAAAACAGGAGAAAGATCAGAGTTTGGGGTGCTACCAGCAGATAGGTTTCTAGACCTTTCCAGCTTTTTGCTGTCATGAGGGTGCTCTGCTTGACGTGAGTTATTTTTTACCGAGTTAAAGATGATTTGAACGCTAATTTTTGCGTGCCATTTGTAGGCAAAATCCAGCGTTCACACAGGACTTAAGGAACAAAAATTTAATCAGATGTAATTCCTGTGTAGGGGCATGGCACTGCCATGCCCTCCTATAATTCCTGCGTAGGGGCATGGCACTGCCATGCCCTCCTGTAATTCCTGTGTAGGGGCATGGCACTGCCATGCCCTTCGTTGTGTTGGGGTTAGTCAAGGGCATGGCACTGCCATGCCCCTACATGGGCGGGGGTTAGTCAAGGGCATGGCACTGCCAAGCCCCTACGTAGGCGGGGGTTAATCAGCCACGTTTCTTACCCGAGGGGCATTACGAAGCAATGAACTCGTTCCACTTCTGGACTAGATAGGTATTTTCCTTCATGGTAGAGTTCCAGCAGACAATGTTACCAAAGCGTTCCTTAAAGGAACCGCCATCTCGCACCGCACCTTTAGCTTCCAGCTTTTTACCGAACGGGTCGATCATGTCTTCTGCTGCGGGCTTGCCTTCGTACCAGAAGTCCCACTCAGCCTGAGACATATACTTCTTGGCATTCTCTGGAGCCGCGCTGTAATAGCCTTGACGGCCCAAGAAGGCACCCACCCAGCCTTCTAGCATCCAGTTCATGTACTCATAGGCGGCATCCAGATTGATCCCCGTCAGGTTCTTCGATAGCCCAATCCCGCCACCCCAGCCGCGATAGCCTTCTTTCATCGGAGCGTAGACGCACTGCACCCCTTTCGATTTAACCGCTGTGACCGCAGGCGACCACATCGATTGCAGCACCACCTCACCCGATGCCATCAAGTTGACGGACTCATCAAACGTTTTCCAGAATGCTCGGAACTGACCGTTCTTCTTCTGTTCTGTGAGGATTTCGGTAATTTTGTCGATTTCCTCTTTGGTCATGTTGCCCTTGTCTCCAAAGGTCATCAGCCCAGACGCTTCTGCCACCATTGCGGCATCCATAATGCCGATTTGAGGAATATCTAGAATCGACGTCTTCCCCTTGAAGGCTGGATCGAATAGCTCCTTCCAGCTTTCGATTTTGCGACCCACTAGGTCGGGGCGGTAGCCTAAGGTATCCGCGTTGTATTGGAAGGGAATCAGGGTTGCAGAGTCGGTCGGGGTTGGAGAAAATTCCTTCGAGTCAGGCCCGGTGACGTACTGCACTCGGTAGGGCGCAGTGCCTTGAGATTGTTCGACTGGCAACCCTTCAAATTTGCCAGTGGTAAAGAACGACACGATTTTGTCGTAGTCCTTAATTTTTTTGATGTCGATGGGCTGTAGGTTACCGGAGGGCACCACTAGGGGCAAGCTGAAATATTCCCCGTCAAAGATGTCGTACTGCTTGGGCTGGGAGATCGCGATCTGGTTGTTTTCTTCAGTACTCAGCGCCCGCATATCGAGCTTGAAGCCTAGATCTTGCTGTGCTTTATCGCGGATTTCATTGATCTGCGATACTCCCGTACCGATCAGACGCAAGGTAACGTCTTTGGTTTTGTTGGCGTTGACTTCAGGCCCTGGAGCTGGATTGTTAGGTGTTCCCACTGGAGCTTCGGGGGTTGTCGAGGCACAGCGAGCTACTGCGAAACCAGCTCCAGCAGCCAATCCAGTTTTAATCAGTTTGCGGCGAGATAAGTTAGTCATAGGTATGATTGAGTTTAATTTGAACACTTTTTAGAAGAACTCTGCTAGTGCGGCAGAAAGATGCAGTCATCGATCGCACAGGCAACAGTCACAAGCTGCCCCTCTTGGGCTGGGTGAGCCGCCCAATCGTGGCTCCGGGCTTTGTAGGTAACCTCCTCGCCTGTAGACTCCAGCATCAGAGAGACACGGGTAATATAACCCGTGAATTCGATCGACGTGATGCGAGCCGTGATTTGGTTGGCAGCGCTGGGGTCGGCGGGGGGATAGGGTTGTAGGGTGAGGCGATCGCTGCGCACTGAGCAGGCGGCTGTCATCCCCACATTGGCTGCTTGGCCTCGGGTCAAAAACGTACCCACTTGCTCTACCTCTAGCCGAATCACAGCATTACCTGCCGGATGGGGCATCCCAGTCGTCACCTCGGTGACCTTACCCACAAAGATGTTGTTGTCACCGACAAACCGCGCCACAAAGCGAGAGGCAGGCGTGGCAAAGATTTCGGGAGGGGTGCCCACTTGGTCGATCCGCCCGTGATCCATCACCACAATTTGATCGGACAGTGAAAAGGCTTCATCTTGCCCGTGCGTTACCTGAATAAAGGTCATGCCAAACTGCTTTTGTAAGCGCCGCAGTTCACCTCGGGTTTTGACCCGGAGATTTTCGTCAAGGGCACTGAGGGGTTCATCTAGCAGCAGCACCTGAGGGCGAGTGACCAGCGCCCGCGCCAGCGCTGCCCGCTGCTGTTGACCACCGCTGAGGTTTTGGGGCTTGCGATTGGCAAACTTGGAGAGGCCAACGATTTCGAGCATTTCGCCAATCCGCTGATCGCGTTCTGGTTTCGGCACGTCTTTCATTTTCAGGCCAAAATCGATATTTTCCCAGACGGTTTTGTGGGGAAACAGCGCATAGCTCTGAAACATCATGGCTGTGTTGCGTTTGGCAGGAGGCAAGTCATTGACGCGGCGATCGCCAATCAACACATCGCCGCTGGTAATGTCTTCATGCCCTGCAATCATCCGCAAGGTCGTTGTTTTCCCGCAGCCACTAGGGCCGAGCAAACAGCAGTAAGACCCCGCCGGAATATCTAAGTTGATGCCTTCGACCGCCACAACCGACCCGTACTTCTTCGTGACATTTCGTAGCGTCACCCCGGTGGCATTAGCGGCGATCGCCTGAGCAGTGGGATCAACAATTGAGCAGGGCAACGAATCCGCCATCGGCGCAGTAGATAGAGGTGAGTTCATGGCAGCAGCAAGAGAATCTAGGGGGCAATCCAGCGGGTAACATGGCGTGGTGCTCTTTCAAGTCAAGCGATCTAAATTTATAGATTGCCCTAAGTACAAAGGGTTTTGAACAAGTAAATTGTATCGTAGAATACTTTTTTACCGAACTTTTAGTCGAACCTCGTTAGAACTCTTTTAGCATTGCTTTTAGCGTTGATAGATTTCATCTAGGTGCAGCAGAGTATGGAGCAACACATTTGCGCCTTGAGTGCAGTGCTCAGCCGAGGTGTATTCTTCCCCAGAATGGCTTAGTCCGGCCTCACTCGGCACAAAAATCATCCCCATGTCCGTGATCCGCCCCAGTTCCATCGCGTCATGTCCGGCACGGCTGGGCAAGTGACAGTAGCTCAGCCCTAACTCTTGACAAACCTCGGTGATGGTCTGTTGAACCATTGGTGCTGCCAGGGTTGGCTCCACGCAGAGGATAGGGGCCAGGTGGATTTGTGTGTGGGTGGCTGCCGCAATCACGGCCATTTCATCTTGCAGTTGGGTCATCATCGCCTCTAGGCAAGCTTGCGATAAATCTCGCAGATCGATCGATAGCTCTACTCGACCAGGCACAATGTTGACTGCGTTGGGTGCCACAGTCAAAAATCCTACGGTGGCGACAGGTTGGCTGGGCAGGTTCAATGCCGTTTGCTGCACCGCCAAAATCACCTGGGCGGCGGCTACGAGCGCATCTTGGCGAGCATCCATCGGCGTTGTGCCCGCATGATTCGCCTGCCCAGTAATGGTAATAGATTTGCGCAACATCCCCACCACTCCCTGCACAATCCCAATCTCCACGCCGCCCTGCTCTAACACGGGGCCTTGTTCAACGTGTAGTTCCACAAACGCAGCCACTTCAGCACGGCTTCTGCGGGCGCTAGGCAAATGATCCCAGTCGCCGCCAATGCTGTCTAAGCAGTCTTGAATGGGTTTGCCAATTTTGGGTTGATAGCGCTCCGGAGCTTCGAGCACCACGGTTCCCGCCATTCCCTGCCCCCCAATCATGCTGCTTTCTTCATCGGTAAAGACGATCACTTCAATTGGATGCTTCAGCCGTAGATTCTGCTCTCGCAGCGATCGCACCACCTCAATGCCAGCCAGCACGCCCAACACCCCGTCGTACGACCCGCCAGAGGGCACCGTGTCAATATGAGACCCGGTAGCTAGAGCCGGCGCACCGGGCACCAAACCTTCATAGCGGCCAATCAAATTACCCGCTGCGTCGGTGCGCACGCCCATCCCAGCATCGATCATCCATTGCTGCACCCGATAACGAGCCTGCAAATCTTCGGGAGTGAAGGCCAGCCGACAAATGTCGCCATTGGGCAATTTGCCAATTGTGGCCAGTCGGTCAATGTTCTTATTCAGGCGATCGCCGTCCACCAAAATCTTAGAAAGAACTGCCATCTCACCTCTCTACATGCCTGAACCTGCTTTCAGTATCCCTATCAACTGGGGCGATCGCAGTGTCCTATGTGGCAAATTCAATGTTATCTCTACCCGTCGCGTACTGCATACTGTATACATAGCCACCTCGATTCGGGAAGCCATGCGCCAGCTTCAGCGGGATGCCTTGATTTAGAAACCCGATAAATCATATGCAACGAGTATTCATCTGTGGGTCTGCTCTGCGAGGGCAGCCCGATCATCAAAATCTCCAATCTGCTGCCTTTTTGCGGGAAGCCAAAACTCAGCCGCTCTACCGCATTCATTCCGTTGAAAATGGCTGGCACCCTGGAATTTATCAGGTCGATGCAGGTGGCGTTTCGATTCCGGGTGAGGTCTACGAAATGACGTCAGAGCAGTTTAACTATCTGTGCTCCAATGAACCGCCGCACATGTACCCCACGGATGTGATTTTGGCGGATGATGAGGTCGTGACGGCGTTTTTCTATCCTCGAGATCTGGTAGAACAGCATGGCTGGCTCGATATCTCAGATCTGGGCGGTTGGGTGGCCTATAAGCAGGCGATCGCCCCTTAAAAATTGCAGCTCAAACCGATACCAATTTAATCAAATAAATGTGTGATGGTTAAACGCCTGTAGGGGCTTGGCACTGCCAAGCCCCTACAGCGGGCGTTCCTATTACGGTTTACAGGTTACGCTCTACAGAAGCTTAAGCTTCGGCCTCTGTAGCCTGCTGCTTTTTGCGACGAGCCGAGAAAGCCGCACCAGCCGCGAGCAAGGTACCCACAATGGTGGCAGGCTCGGGGACGGGGGTGGAAACGACCTTGAAGTCAGGCCCGTTGGACACCGCACCGCTGGCAGTTAACCGCAGCCGCTTAGAGGTGGCACCGTTCAGCAATAATCCCTGAGAACCAACCTTCTGTGTGTAAGTGATTTCTTTGGTGTCAATGCCGAACCCCGTATACTGGCTGTTGTTGCTGTTGAATAGGTAGCTGCTCAAGACGCTACCCGTATCGTCTAGCGCTTCAACTAGCATCTTGCTGTTCATGCCGCGTTCCCAGAGCAAAAAGCGATCGCTGGCCTTGGTAAAGAACAGATCCATCACAAAGCGACCTTTATCTTCGGTATCAATGATGCTGTTCAAGTTGAGGTTGCCCAGAGATGCAACAATGCTGGAATTGGTGGCCACTTCTTGTCTGATGCCCACAGTGGCATTGTCGCCCATGTCAGAACTAGCAGCGCCCGTGCCCTCAACGGTGCGCAGATCGTTATAGAGCAAATTAGCCCCGCTAACGAGGCCAAAATTGCTGTGGCTGCTGCCGCCATAGTTGACAGACTGCAACATGACGTTGCCCTTGGGCGAAGAACCTGTCCAATTTGTATTAAACGAAAACGGTGAAAATGAGACGGATGCTGCATGTGCCGGAGCAGACAAGATAGCCAAAACGCCAGCAGTGGCCAAACTAACCCAGGGGGATATGCGCTGATAATTCATTGTTTTGCGGTGACCAGTAGTTTGTGCAATTGGAAGTTGAAGTGGAACCACAGACTTAGGGGCGCAAAAAGTCAGAGATTAGAGGAGCGTGTCTGCCGGGGGTAGTCTAGAGCACAATCCGTGTGTTTACATCTTAGGCAAAAATTTTAGTAAACGTTCCGGATGGATAATTTTTTTACAGTTTCTTTATAGAGCAGTCTATATTTTCGGCATTTACTGATTTGCTGTAGAGCTACCGCGCCCTAGGCTACGACGGCTCGAATATATCGGGGCTGTCATCTGGGTGATGGACAGGGGTAATGGTCTGCAATAACGCCACGGCGCGATCGCGATCGTCTGTAATGAGATCCAACAGTTCGTATTTGTCTAGGTCGGCTTTGCGGGCATAGAATTCGCACTGGGTCAGGAGGCGATCGCAGTTTTGCCGCAGATACATTGACAGTGCTGCGGTGGCCTGAGATTC
>CASBQJ010000035.1 GCA_949127705.1 Synechococcales cyanobacterium PMM_0085 | reverse complement strand
GGGTAGGGACATGGCACTGCCATGTCCTCACCGATGCGTCAATCTTGCAGCAAGCCTGTCGCGCTTGCTGGTAAAGGCCGTCATGATGATTGGGGTTCAGTTTCAATAATGCCGCCACCCAGCAGCAGGTCACCGTCATACCAAACGGCGGCTTGGCCGGGGGTAATGCCAAACTGAGGTTGGTCGAAGGTAATTTTGACGCGGCTGCTGTCGTCATTCAACGGCACAAGGGTCGCGCCCACGGGGGTAGCCCGGTAGCGAGATTGGGCTTCAGCTCGAATCGGAGCATTGGGGGCTGGAATTGAAACCCAGTTGACGCGCTGCACCGTGCATTCGGTTTGATGGGCGCTGGTGCGATCGCCTACAATCACACGGTTGCGCCCCACATCAATCCCAATCACATACAGCGGTTCCGCAGCGGCAATGCCAATGCCCTTGCGCTGCCCAATCGTATAGTGGTGCGTGCCGTCGTGTTGACCCAACACCCGCCCCGCTTGATCTACAATCTCACCCGGCTGGGGCGCAAGATACTTGTCTAAAAAGTCGCGCATGGAGCCGTGCGACTCGACCAAGCACAGGTCTTGGCTTTCGGGCTTAGCGGCAGTGTGCAGCCCAAATTCGGCGGCGACGCGGCGGGTTTCGGTTTTGGTTTGATCGCCCAGCGGAAAGCGGACATGAGCCAGCACAGCTTGCGGCAAGTCGTAGAGGAAATAGGACTGGTCTTTGTTGAGGTCTAAGGCGCGCCGCAGTTGATATCGTCCAGTGATAGGGTCTTGTGTAATCCGGGCGTAGTGCCCGGTGGCGATCGCCTCAATTCCCAATTCCTCTTTGGCGTAGTGCAGCATCGGCCCAAACTTAACTGCCCGGTTGCATTGCGAACAGGGTAACGGTGTGATGCCCGCACTGTACCCATTGACCAAATAGTCCACAATATTTTCTTGGAATAGCTCGCGGCTATCCACAATGTGGTGCGGAATCCCTAATTCTTCGCATAGCTGCGCCGCATCCACCATCCCCTCCGAGCAGCATTGCCCCTTCCCCTTCATCAGCCATAGGGTAACGCCCACCACCTCATACCCTTGGTGGTGCAAAATGGCGGCGGCAGCAGAGCTGTCCACGCCGCCCGAAAGACCGACGACGACTTTATGCATAGAGCTTAGAAGCGATTGGGGATAATCTGCTTGTTCTAGGCTAACATCTCGCCAGCAGAGCTAGCCTGAAGCTTTTGGAGTTGGCTGTCAAGTCAAGTCCAGATGACCCACAATCCAGTGATAAAAATCACAAGGGCGGATGATCAAGATCGTCGGTTCTGATGGCTCAGTTGGGCATACTTAGAGAGACTCAACTCTAGCCGAGTCATCAACAGGGAACACATAATTCCGACAGCTCCAATTTGGATCTGTTGGAATTTTTTTAGCAATATCAACCGCTCAAGCCTTATAGGCATGTTGCTTTAAAGGCGTGAAGCGGTTTTGGGGGCGTGATTGATTAACTAAATGCTATCAACCAAACGCTATCAACCAAACGCGGAAGATCTACTAGCGCATTGCACCCATCATATTCTTCCAGGATAGCTCTCTCCATAAAATTTCGAGGGCGCGCTGGTCGGTTCCTGTGAAGAGTTGACTATCAACTAGCTCTTTGAGGGTTTGTTGAGCCAGCTGGGCGGCAAAGTTGCCGCCGCTACGTAATAGGTGGCCGTAGTAGCAAAACTGAGGACGTTGTTCTGCGTTGAGATGGAAGCGGTGTACTTCCGCAGGAGTCATGGTATCGACTGGGGTGTTTACGGGTACTACAACGCGGGGAATCCCATGGACGCCATAGGAGCGATCGCCTGCAACTTCCATCCATCCGACTAGGGCAATTCCTAGCAGGGTTCGGGTTTCGCTAATCAAATCTGGGGTGAACAGCGGGTCGGGTTCACTCGACAACCGAGGCCCGCTGCTCAAAAACATGGGGTTAAACAGCAGTGAGTTGTAAATTAGCCCAACGGCCCAATGACGTCCACCTTCTTTTTCGAGCTTGACAAAGCTGCCCAACCCATAATCATCGGCCTGTGGCGGCTCGATTACATCCTGGTCATCGTGAACCTGAACTACATAATCGCAGTGAGAGTTGGATTTGACGACTTTGCCAAGGCGCATAGCAGCAGAGGAAAAAATAGTATCGAACAGGAGGGCGATCGCCCCCGGCATTCAATACAAAGGTACTCCCCTATACATTACAGCAACTCTCGCCCTGTACCTAATTTTTGGCCACCTATATTTTTGGCAAGAGGCTAGGGCTGCACCTAACCTCTACAAGCCTTAGGCTCAACTGCCGCAGACGTCTACGACATAGATTGGATGATGTAGTCAAAATAGGGACCGGCTTCGCGGGCATCTTCATCACTCAAAAGAGCCAAAGACGCTTGCTTAAGGCAGCGGATCGACTCCACCATGCCCGGTACCGGAACCCCTAACGAGTTATACATTTCTCGAACGCCCACCAAGCCAATGGTTTCAATGGGCGTTTTGTCGCCTGCCAAAACGCCGTAGGTAATCAGACGCAGATACCAACCATAATCGCGCAGGCAAAGGGCACGCTGTTTGTCACCATAGGCATTACCACCTGGAGAAATGAAGTCAGGGCGCTTTTTCCAAAGCTGCTTGCTGGCTTCTTGGACAATTTTTTTTTCGTTTTCCGCCAAAATGTTGACGATGCGCATCCGCTGCTCTCCAGTGCGGAAAAATTCCTTGATATTTGTCAGTTCTCCGCTGCTCGGGTAGCGGAGTTCGTCATCGGCGGTGAGAATGACCTGGCTAACTACACTCATAATATGGCGGTAATTTCAGAACAAAAATTTTCAGTATTGTATTTGTATTTTAACGACTGGAGGGGACGGAAAGAAAGGGATCGGCCAAGAGAGAATTTGGCGGCGGCGCTGGCCTAATGCATTGCCCTCTCTTTTTGTAACGCTGCCGAGCTTATTTTTTACGGCTGGGCATTCTGAACGTAGGGCGATCGCTAGGTGTTTAAAGCCCGGATCCACGAGGCTACTTTGTGTAGATATGTAACCGAAATTCATCCACTACTCATCTCCTACTCTGTCCAAAGATAGAGAACACGCGCAATCGCCTGCTGGCATCGCTGCATTTCTATCGATGCTTTAAAATGATTTTTCATTAAAGTAAAACGTCAAAATAGCCGCTGATTTGTAATTAGCTGTGTAGGGCGTAGCGCCATGCCCTCCTGAGCTTTTAGGTCTTTGGACAGGTTTTTTTAAGGGGCAAAGTTTGTAAGCTAAAGCACAAGCTAAGGCCAAAATGAATTGATTTATACACAAAGCAAAGCGGTATACGACGAGGGTGTAACATTTTCTTGAGAAATTGAAGGTTATTCATAAAATCTGATTAAGAGAGATACAATGTAATAGAGCAGCATAGTTAGAGAAACGAAAGTTATTAATTCGACACAAAATCCATACAGGTCTTTCAATTCTTATGTCCGTGTCGGGGTGAATGCTCTTCCACTGGCGTTTCAGTTATATCGATAGGCTTGGCCTTTAGCAGACTTTCCCAATTCAAAAACTTCTTATCTCGGTGACGGTAAGCTTTTTTTTGACTGTGCGATTTCCATTCACTATCTTCATTCACCGTCAGTGTTTGTCACAGTGTGGCGTGAGGAGTTAAGCGATCGCTGTGCCCTCACGTTTCGATCCATCCTTTTTTTGAAAACTTTGTTGAAGGTGTTATGAATACTTGCCCTTGCTGCTCTCAACTCATGCTGCGTCATGCCCGCTACAAGAGTGTGTATTGGTTTTGTACCCACTGCTGGCAAGAGATGCCGAATTTTTCGGCGACAGTTCTAGCCGAAAGTTCAGCGACTAAGGCTCTCGGTGTTGTGGGAACGAGCAGTTTAGTTGCTCCTAAAAAGTTGCTTGAGATTGTTTAATATAGACAGCTTAAACGGGCTGTAGGTAGTTGTTTTGTCTAAATAGTTGCTTGCCAGGGTCTCTAAAATTTGAAAAATACTAGAAAAGCTGATTTTGTTGCGTCTGAGGGTAACAAAATCAGCTTTTTTGAGCGCCAAACAGCGCACTCCCAATTCAATTTGAGTGGAGAAATGGCACTTTACTATCCCTCTTGGAACTATTTTCTATCCCTCTTGGAACTATTTTCTTAAATTTAGTTAAATTGTTGTGCCATTAGAAGCATAAGGCTGTAAAGTTTCAAGGGCTTATGATAGCTTTTATGGAACTTTTTAGCGTGAGGGTGCTAAGACATGAACCTTCCTCTAGTTTTTGATATTGCCACAGGGTTAATTTTTATATTTTTGACGCTTAGCTTACTGGCTTCAGAAATTCAAGAATTAATTACGACGGTGTTGCAATGGCGAGCCGATCATTTAAAGAAGTCAATTGAGGTACTTTTGACGGGCAATAGTGATGAATTGGGTGCCTATCAAAATTTTGTAGACCAGCTATATCATGACCCGTTGATTAAAGCGCTCAACCAAGAGTCCAAAGGTCTACTTCCAAGGTTTTTTCGCGGCATTATTCGTCGGACTGGCGCGGTTTACCGTACTGCTACAGGAGCGCGAAATGTGTTTGGCGATCGCCAATCAGGCCCCTTTACAGGACCCTCCTATATTCCGTCCAAACCCTTTGCTGAAGCGCTTTTGCAAAAACTAGACTTAGATCTGTTGACTCATAAAGTCAGTGAGTTTACGATTCGTGAACTAGGACGAGAGCGGCTAGCTCAAGTCGAAGAAGTTTTAAAGTCTCTGCGCAATAGCCTAGGAGATGATTCATTACTAGAAGCAGAATTCAATGCGCTGAAGCAGCGGCTAGACGATATTCGCCAAGACTTTAGACGTAATCGAGTTTCGCTTTCGAAAAGTATAGATCTGGCAACAGACCAAATTCAGCAATTTATTGACAGTACCGAAGCCTACTTAAAAAATAATAATCATTGTAAAGATATCATTCTGGGACGATTGCCCTACCTCAAGCAGGCCATCTCTCTGAAAAAGCTAGAGCCAACCCTGACTGAGGTGTTGTCGATGGTGATGACCCAGCGAAATGATTTGCCTGCCGAACTAGCTGAGGTGATTGCCCAAGTTCGAGCCAATGCTGATACGTTGCCACCCCAGCTAAAACGCAACCTGCTGTCTTTGGCCGACCAAGCGCAAATGAAAACCGAGGGGCTAAGAGATAGCGTTCGTACCTTAGAAAAAGAGGTAGAAGACTGGTACAACCGTTCGATGGATCGAGCGTCGGGCGTGTATCGGCGCAATGCTAAGGGGGTAGCGATTGTGCTGGGCATTTTGATTGCTACGGCTACCAATACCGATACGTTTTTAGTGGTCGATCGCCTCACCCGAGATACAGCCGTGCGAGCGGCGATCGCTCAAAGTGCTGATCAGCTGATCACGACAGGCGATCGCCCCACCCGTGTGGCCGACCTAGTGCCGACTAATCCGGCCTTGCCCAATGCTCTACCTGCCGGCGTAGAGGTCAGCCCACTGCCTGCCAATGCGTCCGCCAATCCGCAAAATGTTGCAGAAATCCAGCAAGAGCTATCCAATGTCAGAGATGCCTTAGACAATGTGTTGAATGAAATCCCGCTGCCGATTGGTTGGAATCAGCGGAATATGCAGCAGCAGTTTGGCAGCGGGGGGGAACCCGCACAGGCGGCAAAATCAGTCAATCGGCTAGTTGCTGTGCCCAAGGCCATTTTGGGTTGGGTGATTACAGGGATTGCCATTTCTATGGGGTCGTCTTTTTGGTTTGACCTGCTGGGTAAAATCGTTCGGGTGCGGAACACGGGGTCACCGACTAAGCCTTCGGCCAGCGATTAAGCCTGCGGCCAGCGATTAAACCTGCTTCGGCATGCTAGGAATGCTTGCTTTTTTGTTCTGCCAGTAGAGTATGGGCGATCGCAAAATCCACCTCCAAAATCAGTAATGTAGCGGGGTCGCTTTGCTGGGCTGCCCGATGCCGCCGAATGGCTTGCAGGGCGGCCTGATTGCTCAGTAGAGCTAGATCGGCACCATTCCAACCCTCGGTTTGCGTTGCCCAGCCCGTGAGATCGACATCGGCCAGTGGACGGTCTTGATTGTGAACTTGCAAGATGGCCAAGCGGCTGGTGGCATCGGGCAGGTCAATTTTGAGCTGGAGATCTAGCCGTCCGGCGCGGAGTAGGGCAGGGTCTAGGGCATCAGGGCGGTTGGTGGCACCGATTAGTAAGACATTGGGGCATCCCTGCAACCCGTCCAGTTCGGTCAATAGCTGCCCCACAACGCGATCGCCCACGCCAGAATCGCCCTGAAACGTGCCGCGAGCCGGAGCCAGCGTGTCAATTTCATCCACAAACACCACACAGGGCTGTGCCTGTCGCGCTTTGGCAAATAGTTCGCGCACGGCCTGTTCGGCAGACCCGACCCACTTACTCAGCAATTCTGGGCCATTGACAGCAATAAAGTTGGCGCAAGCTTGGGAGGCGATCGCCTTGGCCAGCAAGGTTTTCCCAGTGCCCGGTGGTCCCCAGAGCAAAATGCCGCGCGGTGCCATGGCTCCCGTGCGCTGGTACAGATCGGGGTAGAGCAGCGCCCCTTCTACCGATTCTTGCAGCGTTTGTTTCACCGCTTCTAAGCCGCCGATGTCATCCCAGGTGACCTGGGGCGATTCCACTTCTACCGACCGCAGCACCGAGGGTTTGATTTCGCGCAGAGCCTGGAGGAAGTCGGATTGGGTAATGGTGAGGTGGTCTGGCAGCGGGTCATTGAGCGACGAGACTTGGCGGCGTAGAGCCGTGTAAGCGGCTTTTTGGCAGAGGGCTTTCAGGTCTGCCCCGACCATGCCCACCGAGAAGTCGGCGATCGCCCCTAGTTCAACCAGCTCCAGCGGCATCGACTGGGTTTGAATCTGGAGAATTTCTAGGCGACCGTCGCGATCGGGCACCCGAAACAGCACTTCGCGGTCGAACCGACCGGGACGACGCAGGGCGGGGTCGAGGTGATTGGGGCGATTGGTCGCCGCTAGCACAATCACGCCCGTAGTCTTGGCAAATCCATCCATCAGCCCCAATAGCTGAGCCACCAGTCGTTTTTCTACCTCCCCTTCTACCTTGGCGCGATCGGGGGCGAGGCTATCAATTTCATCAATAAAGATAATGCAGGGAGCTGCCTTGGCCGCTTTCTCGAACACGCTGCGCAGCCGAGCCTCCGCTTCCCCATAGTATTTCCCCATGACTTCAGGGCCCACAATAGCGATGTAGTTAACGCCCAACTCTTCCGCTAGTCCACGCGCGGTGAGAGTCTTCCCCGTACCTGGTGGCCCCACCAGCAGCACGCCCCGAGGGGGTTCGAGGCCAAGTTTTTGCAGCACATCGGGGCGTTTGAGGGGTAGCTCCACTAGTTCCCGCAGTTCGCGTAATACATCTGAGAGGCCGCCTACGTTTTTGAGTGAGATGGCATCAGTGCTGGTTGGGGGCGTCACGCGCACGTCCTTTACCGGAGAACGGTCTGTCGGTGGACTGGGGCGTTGGCTTGCCGGCGCGGAGTGCGGATCGCGTCTGGCTGTGGCAGGGACGCTGGGGGGAATATTACTCTGACGTGGAATATTGCTCAAAGGCCGAGTGTTGATTTGCACATGGGCATTCAATTCACCCTTTTCGGCCTTTTCTTCTAGCAGTTTGGCTAGCGCTAGCAGCTGCTCAAAGCCTTGAAACATATTAGTCAT
>CASBQJ010000034.1 GCA_949127705.1 Synechococcales cyanobacterium PMM_0085 | reverse complement strand
TTGGAACTGTGGGATTGCCTGTGAACGTGATGGCTAAGGCTGGATAGTGGATTGCTGGCTTTAGGGGTTGACTATGTGGCTGGTATGCCCGTATTCTTGCTAACTAAGGTTGTGTAACGACTCCGCAGTCGAGCCGCCCGTTTTGCTCCAAAAAACTAGCACCGCCCAATGCTGTAGATAGCAACATTGAGCGGCTAACCCCCAACTGTGAACAGGCAGTATGGAGGCTAACACGAGATTTTAGCATTCTCGATAGCCACCCTACTTTCCTATGGAAACGGGGTGGCTAGGTTTTTGGGGTTTCCTCTTATACCCAGTGCAGGAGAACCCCGATGATTGAGATGTTTGATCCGCCCATTGCCCGCAGCTTTTTGACAGATGGTGAGAGTTGCGAGGGTGGTGCAGAAGATCGCCCCTCGCCGCTCATTTTGCCGCTCACCTTTCACCCTTTGGCACCTGGCCAAGAGCAGATGCGGATCTTGTTGATTAGCAGCCCCAGTTGGGTGGATGACACCATTGGTGACCTGCATGCACGCGGCTTTGCCAACGCTAAAGATTGGAGCCGCCACCTGCCGGGTGCCAATCCTGGCGAAGTCGTCAGCATTCTGACGCGACGCCGGCAGCGACCATAAGCCGATGGGGGGCGATCGCAACTCTCACCACTGCGATCGCCCCCCGAATCCCTGTTATTGCCCTCGCCGATATTGCCCGCGCCGACAGATCGCGCCACCTTCTAGCCCTGGGGCTTTAGAGCTGCTGCGCCAAAGGTGGCATTAAACTGACGACACCAAATTGCCGCAGATTTGAAATCAGCCAAATTGGAGTCATCTGGAAAATGAACTGCGATCGCGAGTTTGTGCCACGCACGGGTAGGGATGAAGCATTTGCACCAATATCCCCGCCACCCCGCCTAAACTCTGATACAAATGCTTCATCCATGCGGCAAGGCTGATCGCATGGACAGGTCAGGATGAAGCCTTTGCACCAATACCCCGTCACCTCGCCTAAATTCTGATGCAAATGCTTCATCCCTACTCCACTTCCGACAAAACGCCACGGTCAGCCGCCCCAGACGCTTCCAAATCGCGCAGGTGTAGATTCAGGGCACGGGTCGAAACCTGAATTTCTCGAAACGATAGCGCTAAAGACACCATCATCAAAATTAGGCTAACGGCAAACACAGCCCTGCCCAGAGTCTCTAGCCCCACAAACAACAGCAAAATACAGACGACACAAAGCAGTAGACTGAGGGCACCGAGCGCCTGCATATCGCGGATCAGACGCACCCGGTAGCGCAGGTTGGCAATTTCCTTGCGGAGAATGGGATCGGGCTGGCTTTTGTGGGTGGCGTGCAGATTGCGAATGATGGCCGCTAGGGCAATGAAGCGATTGGTGTAGGCCAATAGCAGCAGCGAAATCGTCGGGAATAGAATCGTCGGAGTCGTCAGGTCAATTGGCATAGATGTCAGTAATAGTCAGGGATGAGGTGGAGGTTAACGGGGAGGCGATCGCACAGTTTCAAGTGGCGTGGGTGCTGCCCATGCTGCGTGCAGTCTGACAAACCAGACCGCCCATTTTTCCGGATGACACCTGAAGTCTACAGAAACTCCATACCTAGATGGATCAGACAACCGCTATTTTGGCTACAATTCACCGTTGGGACAACGAAAATCCTAACCTCCAGATCTACCTCTACCCCTCCTCCCCATGATTGAAGTCGAACACCTGAGCAAAACCTACGGCGCAACTCCGGCGATCGCAGATATTACCTTTTCGGTTGAGAAGGGTGAGATTTTGGGATTTTTGGGTCCCAATGGCGCAGGGAAAACAACGACGATGCGGATTCTCACGGGCTATTTGCCCGCTACCAGTGGGACGGCGCGGGTAGCAGGGTTTGATGTGCATGAGAATTCGTTAGCGGTGCGGCAGCGGATTGGCTATTTGCCAGAAACGCCGCCGCTCTATACCGAAATGACGGTAGAAGGGTTTTTATATTTTGTGGCGCGAATTAAGGGCGTGGCGGCGGGCGATCGCGCCGCTCGGGTACAGACGGCGATCACGCGCTGCAATTTAATCGAGAAACGCCATACGCTGATCCGCAAGCTGTCGAAGGGATTCCGGCAACGGGTAGGGCTGGCGCAAGCCATTGTGCATGACCCACCTGTGATTATTTTGGATGAGCCAACGGTGGGGCTAGATCCGCGCCAAATTATTGATGTGCGCAATTTGATTAAGAGCTTGGCCGGGGATCACACGATTATTTTGTCTACGCACATTTTGCCAGAAGTGAGTATGACCTGTAGCCGGGTCGCCATTATCAACAAAGGGCGAGTGGTTGCGACCAACACTCCCGATCGGCTGATGGAAGAGTTGACTGGGGGCAATGGCTACGAATTGGAAGTAGAGGGCGATTTTGCGGCGGTGCAGGAACGGCTGCAAAATCTAGCCGGAGTGAAGTCGGTGGAGGCAATCCTCAGCGACCCGGCCAAGCCCAACGCTGCCGACCCGTTGCCAGAGCATCACTTCAAAATTCGGTTAGTGTCTCAGCCGGGAGCAGATGAGGGACGGGCGATCGCCGCCACTGTGGTGGGAGCGGGGCTGGGGCTATTTGAGATGCGCCGCACTGCGGTGACGCTGGAAGATGTGTTCCTGGAATTGACCATGGAAGATGCCTCAGCCGACCCAGACACCCCAGACGCTAATGACGCCGATCTACCTGAGCCAACCAATACACAGCAAATACCAGAACCCGCAACGGGTGGGGAGGCGGCATAGATGCGAATCATCCTAAGCAACATTTTGGCAATTTATCGGCGCGAGCTACAGACCTATTTTGCATCGCCCTTTGCCTATGCGATCGCTGCCATTTTCTGGCTGCTCAGCGGTTTCTTTTTCGTGATCATTTTGCTGGGTCCCGATGGTTTACTGGTGCAAATTGGCCAGCGCGACCAGGCGGGGATCACAGAACCGCCGATCGACGTGCCCTATCAATTCCTCAGCATTTTTCTGAATTTGCTCGGGTCGCTAGCGCTGTTTTTATTGCCCATGCTGTCGATGGGTCTGTATTCTGAAGAGCGTAAGCGCGGCACGTTAGAACTGCTGGCCACCTCGCCAGTCACCAACTGGGCGGTCGCGGTGGGCAAACTGCTGGGCGTGCTCACTTTTTTCATCACAATTACACTGCCGATTGTCGGGCTTGAGGCGATCGCCTTCAGTGCTTCCAACCCGCCCGCATCGTTCAACGTGCTGCTGCTGGGTCACCTGGGGCTAATCCTGATGGCCGCTGCCGTCCTGTCGCTGGGCATGTTCATTTCATCGCTCACCGACAGCACCATCCTCGCCGCCATTCTCACCTTCGCCCTGATGATGCTGCTGTGGATTACTGACCTGATCGCCAGCGGCATTGGCGGTGCGCTAGGAGAGGCGATCGGCCACCTGTCGCTGATCAAGCACTACTCCGACCTCTCACGCGGCGTCTTCAACAGCAGCAGCATCGTGCTATTTGCGAGTTACGTCTTCTTGGGTCTATTTCTCACCGCCCAGTCGGTAGAAGCCTTCAGGTTCCAACGATCTTGAGGCTCGTAGATTACATCACCTGCAAAATTAGGCTACCTGTAGGGACATAGCACTGCTATGTCCTCTGCCCAGACACTGAAGGACATCGCGGTGCAATGTCCCTACCTAGATGCCGAAGAATACCGAAAAATACCGAAGGACATTGCATTGCAATGTCCCTACCCTGGACGCCGAAGGACATTGCAGTGCAATGTCCCTAACCCTGGACGCCGAAGGACATCGCGGTGCAATGTCCCTACACTAGACACTCCCTTTTTACCCATGAAAACTGCCCTCAGCCTCAAAGCATTCAAATATATCTACTGGTTAGGGCCTTTCCTGGCC
>CASBQJ010000033.1 GCA_949127705.1 Synechococcales cyanobacterium PMM_0085 | reverse complement strand
TATCAAGCCTTTTACCACCAAATCTATGGCTCTCGATTCCTCTCAGCCTAAGAGGGATCGAGAGATGATGCAGGCTAGATTATTCACCAGCTTCAGTTGCAGCGACCTAGATTTAACCCTAAGCCGTTGGTGCCCGTTTCTGCTAGCCAGCCAAGGTTAGTGGTGTCTTTGTAATAGGCTCGCAGCCAGACTCGACCATCGGGGGTCGTTTGGCGTTGGGGAGGGTTTGTGGCGTAGACGCGCTCGTTGGTAAATACAGTTGCCAAGTATCCGCCGTAGGGGGCAGTACGCACCTGAATTTCAGCAGGAAGAACTTGATAGCAGGCACCAACCGGGATGCCAGGGCCAGGGCCAGGATCAGGGACAGCATTGCAATTGGAGAGTAATGTGTTGGTACGCACCCACCCGAGAGCAGGCTGCTGGATTTGGGCAACCCCTTGACCCAACACACCCGTTAACGTAATTCGTGTATAGGGCTGTAACTGCCGTACCACTTGAGTTTGCGAAGCAGTGGAATAGACGGTAATAGCGCTAGTGCCGCTGGAACGGCAGGTATTATTGTAGCTGGGGCGTTCATATAACGGAATATCGGCAGTTTGAGCCAGTACGGGGGCGATTCTCTGCGAGACGGCAAAGCCGATCGCACTACCCATGAATAGTTCAAATGAACTGGTTCCAAGTGCCGCTGCCAGACCGACAAACAACTGACATCGGTTCAAGCCGGGTTTTAATCTCATGATAGACCTCACAATTGTCAAGGGGGGTACTAGTTTGGCACTTTACCACGATAGAGAAACCGAACGTTCTGCCTCAATAGTCTTGTTACAAACGCGGTTGTTGGGTCGTTAAGTTACCTTTTAAGAACCCGCTCCGCAAAAATGGTACTATCAGCCCACTTCACTTGCGATCGCCCTCTGTCCATGGATTTAATCTTTTAATCAAGCACCTATGGAATTTAGCTTAATTCTCTCTAATATTCTCAACCCTCCAGTTTTATTTTTCTTTGTTGGTATGGCAGCGATTTGGCTGAAGTCAGATTTAGAAATTCCGCAGCCATTGCCAAAAATGTTCTCACTCTATTTACTATTTGCGATTGGCTTTAAAGGCGGTCATGAAATTGTTAAAAGTGGTTTGAGTTGGGATATTGGTATTACTCTACTGGCCGCTATTGCTATGGCGTGCTTAGTGCCAATTTACTCATTTTTTATCTTGCGGCTCAAGCTAGATATTTACAATGCAGCCGCGATCGCCGCTACCTATGGCTCGATTAGCGCCGTGACGTTTATTACCGCTAGCGCCTTACTTACAAAGCTGGAGTTAGGTTTTGGCGGCCATATGGTCGCCGCTTTAGCATTAATGGAATCACCTGCCATCGTGGTGGGCATCTTTTTAGTCCGGCTATCGGTCGATGCTGGAGAGCAAAAACCTGATGCCGTAGAAACTGTCCCTTGGACCGAGGTATTACGAGAAGCGTGTCTCAATGGCTCGGTATTTTTGTTGGTTAGCAGCCTAATGATTGGATTGCTCACGGGCGAAAATGGCTGGGGCAAAATCAAACCATTTTCTGATGATTTATTTTATGGAATACTGTGCTTTTTCTTACTAGACATGGGTTTAATTGCAGCCCGCCGGATTAACGATTTAAAGCAAGCCGGCTCGTTTGTGATTGGCTTTGCTTTATTAATGCCTGTATTGAATGCGGTGATTGGCATTGGTTTAGCCAAGCTGCTAGGCATGTCGGTCGGCAACGCCCTACTGTTTACGGTTCTCTGTGCCAGTGCCTCTTATATTGCCGTTCCGGCAGCCATGCGCATGAGTGTGCCTGAAGCCAATCCCAGCCTTTATATTTCAATGGCTCTGGCACTGACGTTTCCCTTCAATATCATTGTCGGGATTCCCATATATCTACAAGTTATTCAGCGACTTTGGACATAAACCCCATGAATACGATTAAGCGCATCGAGATTATCGTTCCAGCTATTGAGTTAAAGCCCGTCTTAAAACGATTAGAAAACAATGGCGTCAAAAAATACAGCATCATTCGCCACGTAGTTGGGCGCGGAGAATTTGGGGAATCGACCGATGATTTGGATGACCAGCTCAGCGGAGTCTATATTTTGATGACCTGTTCGATTGGTGAGGAAGAGTCGCTGTATTTAGATCTAAAGCCGATCCTAGAGAAATTTGGCGGTATGTTTTTAGTATCCGATGCTGTGGGATATCGGTATTAAATCAGCACCAACAAAGAAGGTTGACCTATGGTTCGAGTATTTTTGGCGATCGCGGCTGTATTGGGCGGGACAGCCGTGGCGGCAGGAGCCTTTGGCTCCCATGCCCTTAAAACTCGGTTGAGCGATCGCGCCCTCGAAATTTTTGACCTGGGTACGCGCTACCAGATGTATCATGCGCTGGCGTTGCTATTTGTGGCGCTGTTGCTACTGCAACCCGCAGCGGCTCAACCACTAGTTCAATCGCTCCTTACAGCAGCGGGCATAGCTTTTATGACGGGGGTCGTCATTTTTTCGGGAAGCCTCTACGCCCTCAGTTTGACTGGGGTGAAGTGGCTAGGAGCCGTTACGCCATTAGGCGGCGTGGCCTTGATGGTGGGGTGGGGATGTTTGGCGATCGCTGCCCTTAACATGGAGCGATAGCGGGCGAAATTGCCGTGTGGAGCAACCTAGTGGAGCAGTGGAGCAAATCAAGGATCAACCACTGAGACTGCACCGTTGAACTCAGACAACTCCGTAGATTGGTTGCCCGGTTCATCCATTTCTTCCTCCAAAATTAGCTCAGAGGGAAACACAAACCCAGCCGTCTCGTAATATTGGTCAGACAGCTGCGCTCGTTCGGCCATCTGTCCCATGTAGCCGACATAATTGCCGATCAAAAAATAAACTGCAACTAAGGCCGACGCCGCTACAGACACCAAAAAGCCCGCTAGCATCAACGAAAATTCTTTGCGGTCGAGGGCTTCCTGCATCAGGTGCAGTGCCCAAGCCACTAGGGCAATCGCAACAACTAATATAAAAATCATTTTCCAAGCGAACTGTAAAGCAGCTGTAATATTACACAGTGTAACAGTTTCTCAGCGAAGTGTCTGCCAACAGACAAAAGTGAACGATTGTCAAGCCCCCATATCGTTATCAAGCTCCCATATCGTCTATCCGAGGGAGATGCTTGCACTAGGTTCTAACCAAAACCTGTTGTTCTGCTAAATAATGCTTAATTTCGGCTACGGTCAGGTGGCCATAATGCAATAGAGACGCCAGCAGAGCCGCTTCTGCTTTACCTTCCGTCAGAGCCTCATGGATATGAGCGCAAGTCCCGGCTCCGCCCGACGCAATCACCGGAATGGAAACCCGGTCGGCGATCGCCCGAGTCAGCGCCAAATCGTAGCCCGCCTGCGTGCCATCGGCATCCATACTGGTGACGAGCAACTCTCCCGCACCGCGCCGCGCCACGTCTTCAGCCCAGGCGATCGCATCTAGCCCCGTATTCTCTCGCCCCCCGCGCACATAGACATCCCAGCCAGGGTTCGCCGGATCAACCCGCCGCCGCGCATCAATTGCAATCACAATGCACTGGTTGCCGAAGCGATCGCTGGCTCGGTCGATCAAGTCTGGGGTTCGCACCGCCGCCGAATTGAGGCTAATTTTATCGGCTCCAGCTCTTAACAATTGTTTAATCGTTTCTAAGGAACTGATCCCGCCGCCAACGGTGAGCGGAATAAATACCTGCTCTGCCGTGCGATAGACCACATCAAAAATGATGCCTCGGTCTTCATGGGTTGCGGTGATGTCTAGAAACACCAGTTCATCGGCACCCGCATCGTTATAAACCTGCGCCAGTTCAACGGGATCACCCGCATCCTTTAGATCCACAAAGTTCACACCCTTGACCACGCGACCTGCTTTGACATCGAGACAAGGAAGAATTCGTTTTGCCAGCATGAACGGTAAGAAGAAAAGAATTTAGACGGGCGCAAAATCCCCATTAACAATACCTTAAACAGGCGCAATACACTGATACAATTTTTAATGTTTATCCGTTCTTTGAGAGTTTTTTTAGAAAAGATGGAAATTGGGCAAAAGGTTCGGGTTCGGCGGCTACGCGATCGCGCTCCACAAGACGTGATTCAGCAGCTGGGTAAGGTTGGAGTGATTCAAGACTACAAAATGACGGATGGCAGTGGCGTTGGGTTGGTGGTGAAGTTTGATGATAAATTTTCTACCTGGTTTTTTGAAGATGAGCTGGAACCGTCAGCTTGAACAAACTCTAGTTTCATGGCCAGAGTCACTAGAATCAGCGCCGGAAACACAAACAGTGAATTCGGTCGCTACGATAATCTAAGGCACGTTAGCGCAATTTTTAATTGGGTTAACCACAATTATTTAGGTGAGGAGCCAGATTTAGAGTGGCTCTTCACTTAAATTTAAGCCGGATGATCACGCGAGCAATGCTGTAAACAGCTAGGTGTATTGGGGATGAGTTTGATTCTGACATTTTTGGGCAAAGGTGGAACCGGGCGAACCACGGTGGCGATCGCGTCGGCTAAAAAGTTTGCGGCGGCAGGGAAACGGGTGCTGTTGGTGGGGCAAGACGCGGGGCCAGCGTTGGGGTTAATGCTGGGCGCGCTGCCCACACCAGATCCACAGTATATTGAACCCAATCTCCAGGTGGTACAGCTCCAAGCCACTGTGTTGATGGAACGGGCCTGGGATGAGGTCAAAAAGCAAGAGGCTCAATTCCTGCGCACCCCCATCCTTAAGGCGGTGTATGGGCAAGAGTTAAGTATTTTACCGGGCATGGACGGGGCTTTAGCGCTAAATGCCCTGCGAGAGTTTGATGCCAGCGGTAACTATGATGTGATTGTGTTTGATGGGGTGGGCGACCAATCGACTCTGCGGATGCTAGGAATGCCCGAAATTGGCAGTTGGTATGCCCGCCGCTTTCGTCAAGTGTTTGCCGATTCCGACTTGGTCAAGACGATCGCGCCATTTATTCAACCCGTTGCCAGTGCGGTGCTCAACGTCAACTGGTCGGGTGATTTATTTAATCAACCCGCCACCCAACAAGCAACCAATTTGATGGAGCAGGGCAGGGCAGCCGTGGCTGATCCGACGCGAGTGGCGGCATATTTGGTTACCACTGCCGATCCGCTGGCGATCGCCACCGCCAAGTATCTGTGGGGCAGTGCCCAGCAAATTGGCCTCACGGTCGGCGGCGTCATTTTCAACCAGGGCACAGATGCAGATGTCATTAGCAGTGACTTTGCCCCGTTGCCCGTCGCCGTATTGCCCACAGACCCTAGCGCCAGTTGGCAGCCCCTGCTCGACGCCCTACCCGATTTTGCCCAGGCGACCCAGGCTCCAAAACCCGTCGCGGTCAATGTGGGCGATCGCAAAGTCGCCCTGTTTCTTCCCGGCTTCGACAAAACGCAGGTAAAACTGACCCAATATGGCCCCGAAGTTACGATCGAAGCAGGCGATCAGCGCCGTAACGTATTTCTGCCGCCGGAGTTGAGCGGCAAGTCAATTACAGGGGCAAAATTCCAGGATGGATTTTTGATTATTTCGTTTTAAGCAGATTGACCCCAGAGCGGATTGCCCTTAAAGGAACGCCATGATCCGCTAACTTGCCCTAAGCCCACCCATATCTCTATGACTCTGATCTATGACCTTGATCACCGTCCGCCCTGAAGGACTGTACTGCGAAGCGGGTGGGTTCTTTATTGACCCGTGGCAACCCGTTGACACTGCTCTGATTACCCATGCCCATGCGGATCACGCCCGGACTGGTTCCAGCCATTATTTTGCGACGCAGGTGTCTCAGGGGGTTTTGACCAAGCGCTTGGGTGCCACGATTCAGCTTCAGGGCGTAGAGTATGGCGAGAAAATCAAGCTCGGTAATACTTGGGTATCGTTTCATTCTGCCGGACATGTGCTTGGCTCGGCTCAAATTCGAGTTGAGCAGGGAGATGAAGTGTGGGTGGTGTCGGGCGACTATAAGCGCGGCGACGATCCGACCTGCGCCCCGTTTGAAGTGGTGCCCTGCGATCGCTTCATCACCGAGGCGACCTTTGGCTTACCCATCTATCATTGGCAACCGGGCAGCAGCACCGCGCAAGAAATATATCAGTGGTGGCAAGGCGATTTAGACCGACCTTCGCTGTTGTTTTGCTACGCCTTTGGCAAAGCCCAGCGCATTTTGGGTGAACTGCAAAAATTGACCGATCAGCCCGTCTATGTTCACGGAGCCGTTCAGGTCTTAGTCGAAATCTATCGCCAGGTTGGCATTCCCATGGTGGCTACCATCCCCGTCTCGGACATGCCAAAAGATTATAAATTCAAAGGCGATCTCGTCCTTGCCCCTCCCTCCGCCTATCGCTCTAGCTGGATGAAGCGTTTCCCCTTGCCTCAAACGGGCTTTGCCTCAGGCTGGATGGCGGTGCGTGGTGCCCGTCGCCGCCAGGGATATGAAC
>CASBQJ010000032.1 GCA_949127705.1 Synechococcales cyanobacterium PMM_0085 | reverse complement strand
CTGGGGTCCTTCCTGAAATTCCGGCGGAATTTCAGGTTCCTCGGGGACTTCAGAGATTTTCCGACTATTATCTTGATCAAATACCCCCAGGGCGATAAGTACGATCGCAAGAACGCTGCCAGTTATTAATGCAGCCTTGATGATATCGTCTGAAGAATTTTTTCTGGCGTTACCGTTGCCGAATCTAATAGAAGCCAGCTCAAGGGGCTGATTGATGCTAATGGTGCTGAAGCCCTTAAAGCTGGCAGCGTTTGCGCTTTCTACGGAGCCTAGTGCTAGCCAGATTGCTCCGGCAGCACCTAGGGATAATTTCTGTAAGGGGGTCTTAGAAAACATGAAATCCCATTCCTATCAAGTAATTGGCCAGTTGTTCCCTACGCGCAATGAGCGATAGATGCAGCCATGGCGATGGAGCTGAATTCTGTCGGGCAAGCTTCCCCCGAGGCGATCGACGGCTTGGGTTACCGCGATATTACCTAGTCTTACTCTCTTGTGAGCGGGAGGTCAGGATTTCTACGAAGGTTTACTGAATTTTTATCAAAAGGAATTACTCTGTAATGACCGTCCCTATTCTTTCTGTTTCACTAAGGATTGCGAATTAAATAACGTGCAAAATTGACGCACCTGTGAGGACATGGCAGTGCCATGTCCCTACCCAAGCAATTGCCTATTCATAAATTCATGTTCCTAACGTGTTTTACAAACCCGCTGTTGATCCCATTTAGGGTCGCGATCATTGCACTTAGCGATTTAGATACTTGCTTGTCGGGGGCAGGCATGCGAGGATTGCTCGTGCTACTGCCTTTACGTTAAAGCCCCCAGCCTAGATTTTTGCCCTTGTCCCTCGCCCCACATCTGCCATGCATCCCCAAGAACTCTTGGCACACGCCCAGCAGGGCAACCCTAAGGTGATTGCTGCTATCTTGAACCATGCCCTCAAGCCGCGCGGCATCGTAGCTCAAGTTGCCCGTCGGGAAACATGTTTGTATGTGCTACTTCAGGCGATCGCCATACCGCCCGAAGCAGAATCGATCGCCTTAGTTTCGACATTGCTGCATCAATTGGAGGCAAAACCGATCGAAACAGTTGCAATTCATGGGCAACGAACGGGCGATAAGTCGGTAGCATGGAGGCAAGAGATTCTGCTCCATGCTAAGCCTCCTGCCCCACCTACCTTTGCGTTAGACGTGACCCAAACTGCTGACCCATTGCCGACCAACCCAGTTGCTTTAACCGCCGACCCTTCACCGATTACGCCAGCCGCTGCTCCAGCCATCATTCAGCCTGAAGCGATTCAGCCAGTCACGCTCCAACCCAATCCTTGGGATGAGCCTGCGGCAACGAGCACAGCGCCCATGCCTGCGTCAACCGCTGCCGTCGCTCCAGGCAGTGAACTGGAGGCGATCGCCCCAGCGCAGTCGTTGCAAGCTCTCAAGCTAGAGGCAGTGCTCCGTCGTCCAGAAGCCGTAGTCTTGCTGCTGTTTGTCAGCATGTTAATTTTATGGCAAGCCTACCTAGACTTGAGCGAATCGGACTGGGAAGAGTCGGATGTGGTGCTCTCTAGTTCGGCACTGGCAAAGCGCCTAGGGGTCAGCCGCAGCACTATCTATCGTCGTAAAAACAAAGCAGACTTTAGTGTCTGGACTCAAACCCTGGATCCAGACAGTATTGCCTGGATGTATGTGATGCCTCAGTTTGTTCCAGCTTTACGGTAGCTCCACCCATCGTTGGAGGCGCGATCTGCGGTTTTAGCCGCGACGAGAGAACTTAGCAGCTACGAGAGCTCATTGGCAGCAATTTGGTGGCGTTCTTGTTCTAGAGCAGTTTTGAGCCGTTCAAATTCGGTAATGATCTGAAACGCTTGCTCCATCATTTGTTCAGGGCTAAATTGGTGGGCAGAGGCTTCTACGTGCTTGCACAAATTAGATAAGGTCATCGCGCCCAACACAGCACTGCTGGATTTGAAGGTGTGAGCCGTTTTCATCAGGCTGAGGGCATCGGCTTGGGATGCTGCCAGTGCGATCGCGTTGACGTAGTTTGGGGCTTCTGTTAAGTAGCAGTCAATCAGTTCTACCAAAATGGCAGGAGCGGCATCCCCCAAGTCTTGCCTGAAGGCATTGAGGACGTCGGCATTAATGGCAGGAGTTGTGGGCTGAGGGACATCTTGAACTACAGAAGCAGGTTGACTAGAGCGCATGGGGCACACACTCAACCGTTTCTCTAGTTTCTCTAGGCGAATCGGTTTGCTGAGATAGTCATTCATGCCCGCCTGGAGGCATTCATCTCGATCGCCTAACATTGCATTTGCTGTGACTGCAATAATCTGTGGGCGATCGCAGGGTGCCCAGGTTTGGCAAATCTGGCGGGTCGCCGTGATACCATCCATTTCTGGCATTTGCACATCCATCAACACCACGTCGTAGCACTGATGCGCCAAAGCCTTTAGCACCTGTAGGCCATTGCCAACCACATCTGCCGCATAACCCAATTGATCCAGCATTTTTAGCATCACCTTTTGGTTGACGAGGTTATCTTCTGCGACCAAAATGCGTAGGGGTAGCCGTTGCGGCGCTGGCGAGGGATTGTTTAACTTCCCCGAGTCCGGTCTGGGTGCGGCTATTTGCTTAGCATCGGCTAGATCTAAGGGCGATTCAAATAATTCGACTAACAAACTGTAAAACTGCGAATGTTTAACGGGTTTGCTGAGATATCGAGTCGCGCTTAGCTGCGGGTGGAGCGCAGGGCGATCGCTGCGGCTAAAGTGAGCTAGGACAACCAGCGGTAGAGCATGATTTCCCGGCTGGAGCTGTAGCGCTGCCGCCAGCGCGAGTCCGTCTGCTTCGGGCAATTGTTCATCCATCACCACCACCTCAAACGCCTGCCGATCTAGGATGGGGATGGCTTCAGCAACTGTGGCAACGGCTGAGACCTCCATCCCCCAGTCCTTGGCCTGAGTAGCCAAATTTTGGCGGCTAATGGTGTGGCCGTTGATCAGCAGCAACCGTTTAGCGGCAAGTAAAGGGGTGCCATTGATCGGGTGCAGTGATGATGGGTTGGAGCTATTTCGCTCTGGCGCAATGGCGCGGCTGGCGAAGGAGAAGGAGAAGGTAGAACCCACGCCGACTTCACTTTCAACCCAGACTCGCCCGTTCATCAGTTCACTGAGTCGCTGGCTGATCACTAGCCCTAAGCCAGTGCCGCCATAGGTACGATTAATGGATGAGTCAATCTGGCGGAACGGCTGAAATAGCCGTTCTAGGCGATCGCCTGGAATGCCAATCCCCGTGTCTTTAACGGCAAACCGAATGGCATAAGCAGGCAGTGTGGCATCACCGGGCACCGTAGCAATAGCCACCCGTCGCGCCGTCACGGTTACGGTTACTGACCCGGATGGGGTGAACTTAACGGCATTACTCAACAAATTAGCCAACACTTGCTGCACGCGGGTCACATCCCCCACCACATAATTGGGCACGTGAGGATCAATCAGGTAGGCCAGTTCCAAACGGCTTTCGATCACCTTAGGCGTAACCAAATCAATCGCAGCCTCAATGCATTCTCGAAGATTAAACGGGGTGGCTTCTAGCTCTAGCTTACCGGCTTCAATTTTTGAAAAATCGAGAATATCGTTGATGATGGTGAGGAGAATTTCTCCGCTGCTGCTAATCGTGTTGGCAAAGTCGCACTGCTGCGGAGTGAGGGGTGTTTCGAGCAGCAGCGATGCCATGCCAATGACGGCATTCATTGGGGTGCGAATTTCATGGCTCATGGTGGCCAGAAAGTCGCTTTTGGCTCGGTTAGCGGTTTCAGCTTCGCGGCGAGCCTGCTCTAGATCGGCATTTTTGCGAATTAGTTCTTGCCGCTGACGGGTTTCTTGCTCGATTAAGTTGGCCTGAGCGATCGCGATCCCAACCTGGGCAGCGACTGCTTTGAGCAAATCAATTTCGTCGCGGGTCCACTGGCGCAGGCGATCGCACTGGTGCAAACAAATCAGCCCGTTGGGTTCACCCTGATAAGACGTGCGAATGGCTAGCATTGACTTCAGCTTTAACCGTTGGCTAAGGCCATGAATCTCCTGCAGCAGTGAATCATGCATCACGTCTTCTGAAGCAATGGCGTCATCTTGCTGGAGCACTCGCTGCATATGGAGATTGTCAGCGATGGGGATTTCACCTAATTGAGCGGGAAACGCATACTCTGGCTCAATGTAGGCGGCCACTAACGGAATGGCGGGGGTGGGATGGGTGACATAGGTATGAATCAGGCTGCGGCTAGCCTGAAACATTTGAGCGACCTGGGTGACTGTCGTCTGAAAAATTTGCTGTACGTCTAGGCTTTGGCGAATTTCTTCAGTAATTTGCTTGAGCAATAGAGCCTGCTGAAACTGATGCTCTAATGCCGTCTCTGCCCGCTTACGCTCAGTAATATCGACCAGTACACCCTCCACAAAAATATCGCCTGCCGCCTGTTCTACACACTGACCCGTTTCGTAAATCCACCGGAGACTGCCATCAGCATGGAGCATGCGATGTTCAATGCTGTAGGGCTGCCCGTTGTGCAGGCTTTGGGCAAGGGTACGGTTCAACCGCTCGGCATCGTCTGGATGTTCGACACTGAGAATCGAGCGCACCCGATTCTCGATAAAGTCGGACGCTGGATATCCGGTAATGTTGACGATCGCATCACTAATAAACTCAACCGTCCAGGCCGGCTCATAGCGGCAGCGAAACGTAACTCCTGGTACCCGTAATGCTAAGATGCGGAACCGTTCGTCATTCTGGCGCTTCGCCTCTTTGGCAGATTTACTCACAGTAATATCTTGAGCCGTGCCCAAAAATTGTTGAATCTGCTCGCCCGGTCTGCATCTAAAAGGGGTTTGACGCGATCGCAGCCAGCGCCAATCACCAGCGCGATGCTGAAGCCGAAACTCGATTTCCCTGACCTCCAGTTCACCCACGCGATCGCAGCCCTGCTGACTGGCTTCAGCAAAGTATCGAATTTGCTCTCGCACTACTTGCACATCATCGGGATGCACCAAGGCGGCTAGTTGCTGTGGATCAAACGCTTGGATAGTGGCTGCCGGATAGCCCAGCGTCTCGGTGACCTGACGATTCACAAAGGCCACCCGATGCTCCCGAAAATCGTATAGATAGAGCAAGTTAGGCGTGGTGTCCAGAATCTGCCAGATCAATTGCTGGTGCTCTAGCTGGGGGGCATCGACTGAACGGGAGGGAACATCAGTCATGCCATTTTTTAAGCTATCGACTGCGGGAAACGGGCGGATCTCTGGCGAGTTGCTACAGGCACCCCGTCCTAAGTCGATTCTCAAGTCTCGCTCACAGCTATCTCGTCCTGCCATGCTCATTTGGTCATGCTCAATTACATTCAGCAGGTGT
>CASBQJ010000031.1 GCA_949127705.1 Synechococcales cyanobacterium PMM_0085 | reverse complement strand
GGACCGACCCGCAGTGCAGCCAATCCGCCCATCAAAAATAGTTCGCAGCCTCGCCAGCGTAAGCACTCATCCACGACTGGTAACCCGTTCACAATCTCGGTTGGATCAGCTTCTAAAACATCTTGGAGCAATGGATGATGGGTTGCATTTAACTGACTTCCGGTTGCTAACCAAATGCGATCGATTTTCTGATCCTGAATGCACTCATGCACGGCTGAATTGTCACAGCAAACCTGCCAGCGATCGCCACTCCACCTAGCTCCAGACACCTGACACTGTTCATAAAATGTAATCTGCCCACCTCGCTCTAGCCGCCGCAGTCGAGTCAGCATAGCTGGAGTCATAGAACCCCCATTTCTCGCCTGCTGAATCATCTGCCAGCGACTGTACCAATCGGGTTCTGCCCAGAAGTCTTTGAGATATTTTGGACCGAGCCAGCCCGGATCAGCATCAAACAGCTTTTCGTACACCGATCGGCGCGACATGAGAACCACCTGCGCTCCCCGGTTGATGGCTCCTACTGCCAAATGTCCACTGGTCAAACCACCACCAATGATTAGCACTCGTTCACCCTGAAGCCACAATTTCTGTAGATCAATCTGACTAGAGTGCAGCAGGCGATCGGGTGGATAACTCATTGAGGTTTGCTCGACCCACTCTGGAATATTGGGCGTTCCGCCACCGCTAGCGATGACGACTCTACGGGCGCTAACCGTTTGACCGTTTGATAACCGTAGACAAAACCGGGAATGATGGTTGTGGTTCAACGGTTCAATTTTTATGACCTGAGCCGGATACACACAATTTTGTAACTGCCAGCGGCGAATCACGTCCTGACAGAAATCCTGAAATAGCTGAGTTCCGGGCAGGTCATAGGGTGGAAACAGTTCATTCAAGCGAGATTCGGCAAAGGTGCGCAGAGCATGCGCATCGGGATCGGGTTGATGAACGGCGGGCGATCGAAGGTGCGGAATCTCAAAGGCTGCAAACTGTTGATCCCAGCGACTCATCCAGATGCCGCTGGGATCAAAGACGAGAAACCGTCTGCGCATCGATTCCTTTTTCTGCAACAGATGGGTCACCAGGGTCAACGTATGAGGACCAGCCCCGACAATTGCTAGGTCAATGGCTTCTGGGAGAGTACATGAGGAATCAAGCATGAATCAACTGCAATTTATGAGAACGATTATCATTTTTAGTTGTATCATGGGATGATGTTTTGCAGTGAATGAATCGCAAGGAGAAAACATGTCCCTGAACGTGAGCGCAACCCTGGTACAGCAAGCCGTAGCCGGTAATGTGGATGAAGCCGCTTTTGCGGAGACGATTCGACAATCTTTGCCTTACGCCTGGGGCATTGTTGAGAAATTAGCGCACAGCATTCACGAGGAAGGCGAGGCGTGGGCAAATTATGCTGTTGCTCCACCGAGTGAATCGGATCGGGCACAACTGCTCCGTATGGTTGGGGGGGACGCAATTCGAGGTGCAGTGGAGCAGCACTTTAATCTGAAGTTGGCGTTTCAAAATTGTCATAACTTGGCAGCATTTCGGCGCGATTGCTTAGATTCTCCGGCTTACAGCAACTTTATTTCTATCCGTAACCAAATTCTCAACCAAACTCCTGAACTCCAAGACTGCTAGAACCCTTGATGCAACCGTTAAACATTACACTGGTAGCCGGTTCAATCGGTGCGGGCAAAACGACTTGGATACAGCAACAGGTTCACACCACTGCTGAAACAGTTATCTATCTAAGTTTGGATGCGGGAGAAACTGCGGTTGATTCGACCTATCTGGCAGCAGAGGTTCCCGGACTTACGGTGCTATCTGCTGTGCAGTTAGCCAATTTTCTGGAGCATCCAACGGACGGATGTGTTGTTTACCTAGAACTGGGATTTCACATCGATCTAAACTCGATAATTTTGCCAGATCCGATGGCAGACTGCCGACGAGTGGCTGTGTTGCCGCCGGGAACTCGTCACACAGAATGGCACGGCTGGGCAGATGTGGTTGTAACGGGTGCTGAGGCTAGCATCACGTTACGGCAACCTCATCTTTGGCGTTCGGCTTTGTCTGGGCAGGTGCTTGATTCTGCCAGTCTCAATACCTTCTGGTACGAATTGACAAATGGAGCTTACGGCACAATTCAACGTGCGAAAGGTATCTTTGATGTCGCTGATGGGCGATCGCTGTATTTTGATTTTGTGGCTGGGTTACCTGAAACAACGGACATGGAATTGAATCTGCCCCGTTGGCTAAATGGCAGACCCGATCGCTTTAGCGGGATTGAAATTGTGGGTGAAGCACTAGGTCAAACCGCGATCGCCCAAACGCTAAAGGATTGCTGCTTAGACGAGCAGGCGATCGCCTACTACCAGCAACAAATCAAAGACTTAATCGAACAAGGAGAAGAAGTGGCATGAAAGTTGCGGTAATGTCTTGCATTCACGGTAATTATGAGGCACTGAACGCAGTTCTATCCGATATTGATGATCAAAGTGCAGACAAGATCTACTGTCTCGGTGATTTAGTGGGGTATGGCCCCCATCCCAACGCTGTGGTAGAAATGATTCGCGCGCTGGATATCCCCACCTGTCAGGGGTGCTGGGATGAGGACATTGTGGAAGGATTGAATTCGTGTGAATGTAGTTATCCCTCAGTGCTGGCAGAAAAGCGCGGCAAGCAAGCCCACGAATGGACAGATCAAGTCATTCATCCAGAAGTCCGAGAATTTTTGGCGCAGTTGCCGCTGAGTTTACGGGATGACAATCTGTGTTTTGTGCATGGCAGTCCCCACAACCAACACGAATATCTGATGCCTGAAGTGGATGCCTTTGTGGCGCTGGAACGAGTGTTAGTCACAGGTGCTGATATTTTGTTTTGTGGTCATACCCATGTACCCTATGTGCGATCGCTGGATGCAGGTCAACTTCAAATTCGAGTCAAATCGACGGGCACAACTGAAAGGGATGTCAGTTTTTCTGCCCCGCTGAAACGGATTGTCAATGCCGGATCAGTGGGTGAACCGCGTCATGGCCGACCCAACGCCACCTATGTGATTTATAACACTGACGCAGATCAAATCACGCTGCGCGAAGTGGAATATGACTATCAAAAAACCTGTGCTGCCATCATTGACAATGGTCTACCTCCGATTTTTGCATGGCGGTTAGCCAGAGGTTTGGAGTTTGCCGAACGCGCCGATGATCCAACGCATGTGTGTGAACGGTAAGCAAAACGATGAATGATTGGGCAATTTTGAGCGGGATCGAAGGCAATTTAGCCGCATATGAAGCAGTTTTGGCAGACATTAAGCGTCAGCGGCAACCTGTAGAAGAACTCTATATTTTGGGTGATGTGATTGCACCTACAGCCGAGAGTGAACAGGTCATTCAACGAGTGCGATCGCCTCAGCAAAATGAACCTATGCCCCAAGTCTGTCAGGGTTGGTGGGAAGAACAATTACTCATTTTGCATGGATTGGGACGCACCGGAGAACCGACTGAACTGATTGAGCGCTATGGCATAACAATGGTGAAAACCTTGTGGGATGCGATTCCACGCGAGATGGTTGAGTGGGTGCGATCGCTCGACTTTGGTTTGTTTGAACTCGATTGCCTGTTGATTCACGGCAGCAGTGTCAGTGTTAGCGATCAGTTAACGCCTGATACTCCTGCAATGCAAATGCTCGATCGCTTGATGCGTATGGAGGCAAACACGCTTTTCTGTGGTCGTTCTGGATTGACGTTTCAATACGAAATTCAGCAAGGTACAGTGACATCTAGCCTGACAACGTTAGATCGGTCAAATTCACCCCAAGCGATCGCAGTGAAACCACGGCAAGTGGTCGGCGTGGGTAATGTCGGACGCCTTCCTGGACAAGCCTCTTATGCGCTCTACCGTCCCAACAGCAACCAGGTTGAATTTAGAACCGTAAGGTATGGTGCAGGCAAAGGCTTTCAGCGCGCCAGCCCATGACAAATAGGCTTCACGACCTCTGATGCGTACAGGGTTCACACAAGCCGAAAAACTCCAGGGTGTGATAGTAGATTTTGAACGGAACCGAGAGATGCACCTGTACGGCTAAATCATGCACAGGGCAATGGTCTAGCAGAAAGGATTGCCCACAGTGCAGGCAAGTGAGATAGTGCCGATCTTGCTCGATCGGGCTATGTAGTGCTTCTCCATTCGTACCTGACCGACTCTGGACTAATCCTTGCAGTTTCAAGGTTTCCAAGGCACGATACACCGTTGCTAGCCCAATCGCCTGCTGTTCTCGCAGCACCCCATACAATTCCTGTGCTGAAAGGGCATCCGATTGCTGACGCAGCACCGCCAACACTGCCTGCTGATTTCGCGTCAAGTGCGGCAGATGGTGGGTTGGGCGTGTCGTGTTTTTTTGAGATAGAGAATCATTTTTCACGTCGAGTGCTGTAGAATAAGCGAATGATAATCATTCTCATAATACCTGATGTTTTCAACCGATGCTTCCACCTTAGAGAATCAAGTCGCTCAGGTTGAGCCTTCCAGTGCATCTAAATCCAGCTCTGCATCCGTCGTTTGTCGCCCCCGGCGGTTGCGGCGCACCGAAACCCTGCGGCGAATGGTACGGGAGCATACGCTGCGGGTAGAGGATCTGATTTATCCTCTATTTGTCATGGTCGGTGAAGGGCAGCAGGAAGAAGTTGCCTCCATGCCGGGTTGCTACCGTTACACCCTGGATTTGCTGCTCAATGAAGTGCAGCAGGCATATCAGTTGGGGATTGGCGCGATCGCCCTATTCCCGCTGATTCCCTGCGACCAAAAAGATAACGCTGGCACTGAGAGCTACAACCCGGATGGCTTAATTCCAGGTGCGGTGCGAGCGATTAAACAAGCTGTCCCAGATATTTTAGTCATCACCGATGTTGCCCTCGACCCCTACAGCAGCGAGGGACATGACGGCATTGTGCAGGATGGCAAAATCCTCAACGATGAAACAGTGGCGGTGCTGGCGAAACAAGCGCTCGTTCAGGCAGAAGCCGGAGCCGATTTTGTTGCCCCTTCGGACATGATGGATGGTCGGGTCGGCGTGATTCGCAAGGCGTTAGATGCCGAGGGTTGGATCAATGTCGGCATCCTCGCCTACTCCGCAAAGTATGCGTCTGCCTACTACGGCCCCTTTCGGGATGCGCTCGATTCGGCACCCAAGTTTGGCGACAAAAAGACCTATCAGATGGATGCAGCGAACGCCAGAGAAGCCATTAAGGAAGTGGATCTCGATATAGCAGAGGGTGCCGACATTGTGATGGTGAAGCCCGCTCTGGCTTATCTAGATATTATTTGCCAAATCAAACAGCATACCAATTTACCTGTTGCAGCCTACAACGTCAGTGGTGAATACGCCATGATCAAAGCCGCTGCGGCACAGGGCTGGATTGACGAGAAAAAGGTAATTCTAGAAACGCTTACGAGTATGAAACGAGCCGGAGCCGACTTGATTTTGACTTATTTTGCCAAAGATGTGGCGTTGATGTTGAGGAGATGAGGGGAAGTTGGGAGTGGGACTGGGGTTCTACCTGTTCTCTGCATGAGGTTTGCATACACAAGGGAGTTTAAAATGACTGATCTAAGAACACACCAATCGAGTGAAATTGTGCGTCGGTTATCTGTGGCAGTCGTGTCTGCGATCGCGCTCAGCTTAGGAAGTTGTGCAGCCAATGCGCCTTCAACGAGTTCAGGATCGCCGCAAGCCCAATCATCTCCATCATCCGCGAAGCGGTTAGTGATTGTAACAACCTTCATTCCGATTACAGATTTTACAAAAGCGGTGGCGGGAGATCGGGCGGAAGTGACCCAACTGTTACCAACGAATGTAGGTCCCCATGACTTTCAGGCGAAACCAGAAGATGCCCAAAAGCTAGCGAAAGCCGATGTTCTGGTAGAAAATGGGTTGGGACTTGAGGAGTTTCTCGATGATCTGGTTGAGAATGCGGGGAATACAAATCTGAAAGTGATTGATTCCAGTAAAGGTATTCAAACCATCACGACTGAATCGATTGAAGGGAACGCGCATGATCATGGAACAAATGAACAGGCAGAAGCAGAACATGATCACGGAGAGTTCAATCCCCACATCTGGCTAGATCCAAAACGGGCAACTCAACAGGTGGAAAACATTCGGGATGGGTTGATTGCGGCTGACCCAGAGGGTAAAGAAACGTATACGGCGAATGCAGCAGCTTACGTTGCGAAGCTCCAGCAGTTAGACCAGGAGTTTAGTCAGAAACTTCAACCCTTTGCAGGAAAAACCTTTGTCACTTATCACGACTTTGCCCCTTACTTTGCACAGCAATATAACCTCAAGGTTCAGTTTCTGGTCGGAATTCCTGAAGAAAATGCCTCTCCTGATGACGTGAAGCGAGTTATTAATGC
>CASBQJ010000030.1 GCA_949127705.1 Synechococcales cyanobacterium PMM_0085 | reverse complement strand
GTAATGGCAAGAGGCAATCCCGGATCAATCCCGGATCAATCCAGAACCAATCTAGAAGCAATCCAGAAGCAATCCAGAACCAGTTGAAATAGGTGTGAGAAACTTAAAGAATCCAGAGTTTTCATCCAGCAGGTTCAACTATTCTTCAGGTCTAGACGTTCGAGGCACCAGGTTTTTTATGCATACTTATTCATGGACTTGGGAGCAACACCCAGTCGTGATCGCCTACGACACCATCGGCAGCGGCGATCGCGTTCTGTCGCTGCCAGCGTTGAGCAATGTCCCATCCCGTGAGGCGATAGCGGGTGTGGCAGAACAGTCGGCGTTCCAGTTTCAGGTCACCACGATTGACATGCCAGGGCTTAGTGAGTCGTCGCGGCTGCCCTTAACCTACACGCCAGAGCTATATCGGCATTTTCTGCAAGTGTTTGTGCCTTACACAGACATGAATTTTATACAGGCATGAATCGCACCATTGTTTGGTTCCGGCGAGATCTGCGGACGGCTGACCATGCGCCGCTGTATCGGGCGGCGTTGCGGGGAGCTGTGATCCCCGTTTTTGTCTTGGATCGGGCGCTGCTGCACCACCCTGAGACCGCCGTGGCGCGGGTGGCGTTTATGTTGGAGTGTTTACACGCGCTCGACCAGAACTTGCGCGATCGCGGTGGACGATTAATCATCCGCTACGGCGACCCCGTGGAGATTTTGCCTCAGCTGGTGCGCGACACCCAGGCCGAGGGCATTTATGCCTATGTTGACTTTGAGCGGATCTATGGGCGGGTGCGAGATGCACGGCTCAACCGGGTGCTGGCAGAGCAGCAGATGAAAATTCGCTGGTTTGAGCCGCCCGCCACCACGGCTGACCTAATCCCCTATCCCCACTACCGCAATCTGTGGTTTGAGCAGATGAAGCAGGATTTGATCCCGGTTCCTAGCCGGGTTGAGGTGCCGCCCGAGCTATGGAGCGAGCCGCTCCCCTGCCTAAAGGACTTGGGTTTAGTCGCCGATGCAAAACCGATTCCCCCCGGTGGCAGCGAACCTGCCCGTCAGCTGCTGCAATCGTTTCTAGCCGAGAAACGCGATCGCTACTACTGGCAATTGTCGTACCCCAGTGCTGAAGCGACGTCGGGCTTAAGCCCCTACATTAAGTTTGGGGCGATCTCGATCCGCGAGTGTGTGCAAACCGCCCAGCGGCAGATTGATCCCACCGCCGACCGTCAAGCCCAGCTCAGTCGGCAGCAGTTTGTGGCGCGGTTGCGCTGGGGCAGCGGCTTTGCCCAGCGGTTTCGCTACTTGCCCCAACTGGAAGTGCGATCGCTTTACACGGTGTTTGATGACGACGGCTGGGATTTTGATGCCGATCTCTACCAGGCGTGGCAGCAGGGCGAAACCGGATTCCCGATAGTGGATGCAGCCGCGCGCTGTTTAGCCGCCACCGGTGGCTGGATGCAGCTCAATTTCCGCGTTCGCGCTATCTACTCCAGTTTCCTCAGCAATCTTTTGGGCATGGACTGGCGCTACGGGGCGCTTCACTTCATGCGGCATCTAATTGACGGTGATTGCCCGATTGACCATTACCAATGGGCTATGCAGGCAGGTGTGACGCACTGCGTCGATAAAACCTGGACGCGGATTTACAACCCCCAACAGGTGGCGGTCGATCGCTGCGATCCCGACGGGCTATTTATTAAACAGTGGCTCCCCGAACTGGCACACTTGCCGGCTAGCGCCCTGGGCTTACCACCCCGCCAAAAAGACTATATACCGCCCATCTTGGATTACACTGCCGCTCGATCGCGCCGCGTCCAACAGCTCGGACAGCAGCGTCAGCGATTCTTGCACCAAGACAATGTGTTGCCCTACCTAGCCCGCCTACCAGCATCAGTCTTGCCCTTTGGCAGCGATCGCCATCCTAGCGAAGTCGCCTGGGCACAATCTCCCCACCTAACACTTTTCCCCCCACCGCTTGACCTAGATGCGCTTGATCTAGAGCAAGCCCAAGCCCTACGCACCTGGTTTGTGGCTCACGTAGACATCAAACCCCACAGCTCCCGTGCCGGCCAGAAAACCCCCAAAACCTCCAAACGCCCCAGCGCAGATAACGATTACGGCGTGCAGTTAGATCTTCTATAGCCTTAAACCCTATAGCCTTAAACCCTAAAGCCCTGAAGCCAACTGCTGCGATAGGTGCGATCGCCCGTTCAAGGTCAGCCGAGGACAAGCATAGGGTTCCAGCCGCAGATAGCGACCGCACTCATCGGGCGTTAGCTGGCGGAGACTGCGATCGCGCGCTAGCTTCAGCAACATTTCCCAGGTGGCTGCCCACAGGTGTACCTGCCCGTCGGTCGCCAGAGTCGCCACATACTGCCCATCGGGGCTGAAAAATACGCGCTGTAGCGCTATCGGCTCCAGCGTATTTGGCCGCAACAAGGCTTGCTCTGTACCTGTTTGGGTATCCCAAAGCCGAGCCGAGCCGTCGCTGCCAGCCGTCACCAGCGATCGCCCATCAGGACTAAATTGCGCATCCATCACCGCACCCCGATGGCCTCCCAAAACTAAGTGCGGATTACCGGTTGCCGCGTCCACAATTCTGACGGTACCATCTTCGGTTGTCGTCACTACCCACTGCCCACTAGGGCTAAAACTGGCGCTGGTCACCCCAGTGGTATGGGGTAAAACGACCAGTTTGCGCTGCGTTGCTACGTCCCATACCATGGCCGTCCCATCCAAACTTGCAGTGATCACACGCTGGCCATCGGGGCTAAACTGAGCGCGTTGGATTGCCGCCTTGTGTCCGGTCAGCGTCCCGACAGACTGCCCCGACTGCACATACCACAGCCGCACCGTTAGATCTGCACCCACGCCCAGCAGATAGCGATTGTCTGGACTAAAAGCCAGCTGTTGCAGCAGCACCGGAGCTGCTTCGTTGCTGCCGCCCTCCAGGTTCAAAGCCCCATTTTGAAACAGGCGTAGCCGAATTGATGTTTGATCCGCCTGTTTTTGGCGGATTTCGACCCAGCCTTTACGGTTGGCCGTTGCCGTAAATTGCCCATTGGGGCTGAGCGCAAATCCGGTGAGTAGGGCGTCGGCGGTCAGCTTTGCCATCTTCGCAGGCAGGGGGGAGCTACTCGACAGGTTGCGGGCGGATGGGGTCACCTCCGGTGCGCGTGCTAGGTCAGTCGCTGGAGCCGGATTAGCCATGTCGGGATGGCTAGGCACCAGAGAGGGTGACTCGTCAGCCCCAGGGGCAGCGGTTTGATGGTCTGTAGGCGGGCGAAATAGCTGCTGGATGCGTTGCCAAATTTGCTGAGGGTCAAACCGATTCAGGTGAACTGTCGTGACGTCTGGGTCGGGGCGCACTGAGTTGGGGCTTCCTGAATCGGGTTGAGCGGCAACGGGTTGAGCCGGAGCCATTGCAGGCAGCGATCGCATATCTGCCAAGATCTGCCAATTTTTGACTGTGCCATCGGGGCTAACCATGACCAGGCCATCGGTCGTTAAAGCAGCGTGTTCTACCAGTTGAGTTTTGGACAACGGGGGCGTCGAGAATTTTGGGCGAGTAATAGAGAGGAGGGCCGAGGCCGCTGAGGGCAGCGTCGCATCGGCTCTGGGGCTGTTGGGGCTGTTCTGGCGTGGCTCTGGGGTAGCCGCTGCCGAGTTAAAGAACGAAATCCAGGGAGCCGTCACATTGGGCACACTTAACGTCGGCAGTTCGCCGCCCGCTGCTGCTGCCCATAGCCGCAGATTGCCATTAGCACTGCCAGTGGCAATATACATGCTATCGGGGCTGAACTGGGCGGCGGTGATGGCAGGAGTTTCCGACTGAAGCGTTGCTAGCCGCCGTCCGGTCTGGGCGTCCCAGACTTCAACCGCATCTGCGATTGGAATAATAATTTGACGACTATTGGGGCTAAAGGTAATGGCTCCTGGCTCCACTTCAGCATTGGGGGCGATCGCCTCCTCTGGGATCAACTCTGCCTGGCGCTGACGAGTTTGCACGTTCCACAGCTGTGCTCGGTAGGTGGGCGTCCCAATCGCCAATATTGTTTCATCGGGGCTAAACGTGAGATGCGTAATGAGTGCAGAGCCAGACGGGGCTGGCGAACTCAACTCTGAAGGCAGGGTGGCGGTTGCTAATGGTGCCGTAGGCGGGAGTGCCGTAGGCGGGAGTGCCGTAGAAGAAAGTGCCGTAGAAGAAAGCGCCGCAGGAGGAAGCGTAGCAGCAGGGGGTGCAATAGGAGAGCTAGGCGGGGTGACGCCCGCCGCACTGGGAACCGCAGATTGAGAAAAACTGTACTGTAGTGTCCCAGTCGTCGCATCCCACAGATGGGCTACTCCATCTTGACTGGCGGTGGCAATCCAGCGGCCACTGGGACTAAAGACGGCCTGGGTAATCTGGGTGGGTTGCTTTAAGTCATAGACTTGTCGCAAATTAATCGGTGACTGCTCCATCGGCTTTGGCTCTAGGGCAAGGGCAGGAGGCTGGATGGCAGGGGAAGGAGCTGCTATATTTGCAGGGCTTGAGGCCGCAGCTCCGCCCAGTTTCGAGCCATACGGTGCGATTTGTCCCAATTGTTTGGTCAATTGCCACAGCTGCAAATTGCCACTGCGCCCCACTAAAAGCAGGGATTTGCCATTAGGACTAAATTGAAAGCTATGAATGTTCCAGTCTTGGGTGAGCCGAGCCTGAAGTTTGCCAGTTTTGGCCTGCCATAGGGAAACGGTGCGATCGCCTCCAGCGGCAATCCATCGGCCATCGGTGCTAAAGGCAATCTGTTTGACCGGCTGAGGTAGCGCCAGCCGCTGCACCAGTTGACCCGATTCAACCGACCAAATTTTTACCTGCATTGCGTGTTCGGCGATCGCTGCTATCTGCTTCCCGTCGGGGCTAAACACGATCGCCATGATATTTGGGGTCGCAGGCGTAGATGATTCTGGGGCAAGGACGGCGGTGGATGGGGATGGGGCAAGCGCTGATTGCGGGTCATTGGGTACAGAGAGATTTGCCGCCGCATTGGAGTCTGCTTTCCACGACAGCAGCCGCTGCGATTGCTCACGCGGCTGGGCATAGATGGCGCGACTGCCTCCTGTCCAGAGCCGAATTGTGCCATCTGCACTAGCCGTTGCCATCAGCTGCTGGTCGGGGCTAAAGGCAATTTGGTTGACGCGCGCCCGGTGCCCTTCTAGCTGCACCTGTAACCGCAAGTCGCGCAGTGCCGCCCGCAGGCTCGACTGGGCTTCATAGGTGCGCTCCCCTTGCTCTGCCGCCAGACGGCTAATCAATAGGGCTGCCATGGAGTCGTGACTGGGTTCTTGCAAAATTGACTGGGCGATCGCCGCTCGTTCTCGTGACGTGGCAACCTGCGACTGATAATTTTTTTCTGATTGGGTTTTAATGACATCCCGATATTGATTGAACGAGGCAACCAAGGCGATCGCCACCGCCGCAGGCACCGTGATCTGCAACAAACGCAGCTTGCGCTGCCCGCGCTGGCGTTGCCTTGTGCTAGCCGCTACAAAGGCGCGCCCTTGAGCCGACAGGTCTTGCGGATAGACCCGCAGAAAGCGTTCTGCATCTAATAGCCGCTCCCCTCTAAGCAAATAATCTGCTGTTCTAATTTGGGTTTTGAGCCGTCCCTTCGGTCGCTTTCGCGGTTGACTAATCGCACTCCACTCCTGTGCAGATTGCTCAATCCGCCGCTGCCGCCGCAGCATATCGCGACTGTCGTCGAGCCAGCTGCGCAGCAGGGGCCAGTTGCGAATCAGCGACTCATGCACCACATCCACCACATCTGGACTGTCAGAGGCGGCAATGTCTAGATGACTTCCGTCTAGACGTGAGCGATCTAGACGAAAGTCATCTAGATTTTGATGGGGCGATCGCCCATTCGACTCGTCTGCCTTAACCCCATCACCGCCCCGACTTGTAATAACCAGCTTAGCCGCCGCCAGTTTCTCTAACGTCTGCTCCACTAGTTCTAGTGGAAACCCAGGGCTGACAAGCTCCGCTTTATTGATGCGACGGCGAGTGTCTTCGGTGCCTTCACCCAGCTGGGTTAGGGCTAAAAAAATCCGTCGAGTCACAGTTTGCTCGTCAGGAGTGAGGTGATCAAAAAAATCGGTGGCCTGTTTTTGTAGCGTGCCGCGCACGCCACCTAGCTGAGCATACGCATTCAGCGTCAGCCGCGACGGCCCGCCTGTAGGGTCTATTTCTCGGTGCCGCCACAGTTCCATCAAGGTATATTGCAACAGCGGCAATTCGCCCGGTGCGCCAATCACATCTAGCAATATGGTGTAAATCAAATTGGGTTCACAGATCAGACCTGCTTTTTTGGTCGGTTGCACAATAGTGGTCTTAATCTGTTCGTATCCCATTGGCATCACCCGCACCATTTGGCGCTTAATTTGGGCAGCTAAGTTTGGGTACCGCAAGCATTGCCCTAGGAAATCTGCCCGTAACACCACCACAATTCGGAGGCGATCGTTTGCCGTTTGCAGCGCTTGGGTAAGACAATCAAAGAAATGACGCCGCTCTTGTTCTCCCTGCACCCCTCGGCACAGCGAAAATATTTCTTCAAATTGATCAATCACTAGGACTAGGTTGGATGCAGTTCGCCCTGTCCCTCCTGTGAGACTGCCATGACTGGATATGCTGGTTTCGGACGGTAGACTGGCACAGACTAGCTGGGCCAATCCCTGCTCTTTATCCTGCAAAAAATTTTCGGCGCGACGCAGTTGTTCAGCCCGCACCAAGTCTGACAGGTCTGGATCAACAAAGGCACTGGCCAAACTGCGTAGGGGATGCTCGGTGGGTGTAATCAGCTTAATCCGCCAGCGATCGCTACCCGGCAATGCCTGCCCCCGCCGCAGTTCTGGTACCATCCCCGCTCTCACCAGCGATGACTTGCCGCTACCCGACGCCCCAATGACGGTCACAAACGCATCGGTGGCCACCGCATTGACCAGCTGTTGCGTTAGCTGTTCACGACCAAAGAAACAATCTGCATGGGCTTCATCAAAAAACTCTAATCCCCGAAAGGGGCAGATATCCACTCCTGTAGAATCGGTGGCCGGACGCAGGGAGTCTAGGCCAGAACACCGCGTCAGAACGATTTCATTGCCCGAGTTTTCAAATAGGGGCTGCTGAATCTCCCCTTTGAGGCAATTGCTGACCCAGGCTGTCAAATAGTGATTGGTGACTCTGCCGCTGCTAGCATGGCGGGGATCAAGCCCTTCCTGGACGGCTTTGGTCAGGACGCTGTAGGGGCTATCTAATGACTCGTAAGCAGATTCGTACTCCCGTGAAGCTGCGATAAATAGTCGATCTGTGCCGGCTGTGGCTCCCGGATCAGCCTCCAAAAAATTTAATAGTTCTCCACTATGGCAACAGTCTAAGATCACGATCCGCTGCCGCACGGGGCTTTCTTGGAGCAGTCGTCGCAGCCAAAACAAGGAGAGTCCGTAAAACCCTGCATCGGGCTGGGCATCACTCACAGCCAGATAGCCTTCTTGAATGCCTGCATCTTTTTGAATGCCGTGCCCCGAGAAGTAGAACAGCGCCGTGTGAGGAATATTGCGACCCTTGGGCTTAAACAAGTTAACCAGAGCGGTTTCTAAAGTCTGTAGGGTGACAGGGGTAGTTTTACCAATGTGAGGCTGCTCAGCTTGCACAATTTCGGGTAGACGCTGCACCCGAAACTCACCGTAGGTTTGGAGCACCTGGGCGATCGCCTCTGCATCGTGGGCTGGGCTTTGCAACGCCTGTAAATATCGATATGTATTAATTCCAACGACCAAAGCATCTCGTGACATTCGCTTTTTCTCTCTGTCAAACTCTCAGGAAACCCGATGAATTCATTTCGTTTCTTTGCCGCATTGAAGTGCCTCATGAACCCAGACCTGAAACAGGTAGACGCTGCACAGGGTAAAACCTCTATCCAGTTAGATCTGGTTTTTACACTCAAACTACGGCACTCAATCTTAAAAACACCAGCCATTTAGCTCAGACTATCTACTAAGTTTTTGTGGAGGATTTTTCCCACAGAAAAGCAGCAAAATGGCGGTACGTACCACTTCTCAAGCAGCGATGGCGATGATTATTTTTTGGGGTTCTAGCCGAAAGAAAATAGAGAACAACAGGGCGAACTTTAGCAATCGTCTTTAAATCCAAGAAGACTTAGATCCAAGAAGACTTAAAGCTTTGATTAACGGCAACAGGATCTACTCTGAAATCGATTTAGAGATGCTAATTAGTTGAATTTACTGGCAGATATGGCACGACCATTAATATTTATCAACCAAATAAATTTCGTATAACGTGCACTTTTTAGGCGGCTATTTGTCTTATCTCGAATCATTCTGGTAAGACATTTTTGAAGCTATCCACTTCGACAAACAGCCCTTTCGTTGCTTTTATAGCTCCCTAAAATAAAATATAGCTGTCTTAATCCCTTATGTAAAAGGGGGTGACAACCTCTATGGGTCTTACCTTCCAGGCTTTTTTGGATTTTGAAGATTTGACGTTGACCTTGAAAACACTCTGTATAAATACTGAATTTTGATCTATGTAAATACCAATCTTATTATTTTGTTTAAAGATAGTTTCTTAAGCTTGCCTCCTCTGCTCATTCACTTCTCATCCCCAAGTAAGGGAGTGTATCCCAACGCCAGAGTACGTCATGAATATATAGTCTTTTATTGTATAAAAAACATTTATATAGCAACCTTTGTAAAATGTGAAAAGCTACTTGGGGAGAATTACGTAGAAAAGTAGTAAGTAATTGTCCTGGTTTTTCGCTTTGATCTGGAGAAATTTCCGTGAATAATGCAAGTGAATGCAGTCAATTAAAACAGATATTGGCAGGGTCAGATTTAGCGTAAATACAGCTCTTAAATCAGCCAAGTGTATGAGGAGAATCAGCCAAATCCATGAGGGAAGTCGGGACTTTACGAGGCTGACATCCGCCAAATCACCAAAGATTGCTTGAATCTACCCAGACAGAGGTCACTTTTTTATTTTTTATTTCTTTTTTATTTAAATTCTGGCTGGCCGCAGAGTTTGGATGGAAATTCTTGGAAGCAAATAAACATTTAATCCCCCCCCTGCTCCGAAATCGAAGCCTTGGAGGCTGTTTTAGAAGTTGCCGATAGCCTGTCAGAGATCTGGAGGTGTGGTTTACCCTTAGAGGACACGGCTGCGGGGTGACGGAGGCGTGGTCTGCCCTGTGGGATTTTGCAGACGATGGGGATGGCCGGCTCTAAATCTGCGCTGAATGGGGTCATTTAGGGTTTTTAATGTTTATAGAATTTTAAACTTAGTGGTAAAAGTGATTAAGTCTGGTAGTTCTGGATTGATCCTTCACCTTGCCAGCCGTTCAACGTATTTGTTCAGATTCAGAGTAGGCGTCCTTCGATGTCCTGAGTGCGATCGCCAGCTCGCTGCCTGATTCATGTCCCATAATTTTCTCCTCCGTGATTTGTGCAACGAGTGCAATCCCCTGCTCTTTTAGCAATTTATTCTCTTAGTCGTATGCCGCAACCCTCTGCCTCACATCCGGTTAACAGCACTTGTACGGCGTCGGCAATCGACGGCAGTGCTTGGTACATCGAAGGAGAAATATTGGCCAATAGAGGCTGCTATTCAGAAGCCCTGCACTGTTTTAAAAAAGTGCTCGAACTTCAACCCGACCACTGTGCCGCCTGGGTTTTTCGGGGAGTCATGGCGCTGCATTTAGAGCACTACCCTGAGGCTTTACAAAGCTGCGATCGCGCGCTGGAAATTCAACCTAGCAATTCTGAAGCGTGGATGTTTCGAGGCGTGGCCCTGCATCGGCTGCACCGCTATCGAGAGGCGTATGGCAGCTACGATCGCGCTTTGGGCAAGCAGCGGCGGCCAAATTGGCAGCGATTGCTGTCATAGAGGTTAGTTTCATTGCACAGTTGGAGCGGAGTAAAATAAGAAGGTTGAGTTGAGGATCAAGTTGCTTGATCTAAAATGCCTATCGAAACTATTTATGGCCATCTACAGGGCTTAAAGTCTAGCCAGCTCAAGCAGTTACAGCGGCTGTACCATCAACGGTTACCAGGCGATCGCCTCACTACGCCAGAGTTTGCTCAGCGCCTAGCGGCTGTGAGTACCGAGATTGGACAACCTGTATGTGCCTATATTAACCGCCGAGGTCAGGTGATTCGAGTTGGTGTGGGGACTGTGCGGCAAACTCAGATTCCTCCATTAGAATTACCGCGTTACGGGGCTGAGCGCTTGAGTGGGATTCGCTGCATTGCCACTCAACTGAAATCAGAACCGCCCAGCGAGGGCACCTTGACCGCTATGGCGCTCCAGCGATTAGATGCTCTGGTGCTCCTGGTTGCTTCGGGCGGCGGGTTTGAGCGTCGAGGTGGGGGGGCAACGGGCTACGTGCAGGAGGCTTTTCTAGCGCATCTAGTGCCTCATCCCGAGGCTAGCTGGACAGTTTCGCCAGCCATGAGCTTAGAGATCATTGCTCAGCAAGACTTTTTGGACTTGACCGAAAGTCTGGAGACTGAATTCCAGCGTGAATTTGTGGCTCAGCAGGTCGATGCCGACCACGATCGGGCGCTGCTAGTCGGTGTATTGACTGGAAGGCTAACCGCTCAGGCGTTTCAAGATAGTTTGGTAGAACTGGCGCGGTTGGTAGAAACAGCAGGCGGTGAAGTCATGCATGTGGTGCGCCAGAAGCGAACCCATCCTCATCCTCAAACTGTTGTGGGAGAAGGGAAGGTTCAAGAAATTGCCTTGGCGGCTCAAACGGTAGGAGCCAGTTTGGTCGTGTTTGATCGCGATCTGTCTCCGGCACAAGTTCGTAATCTAGAAATGCAGATTGGCGTTCGGGTGGTAGATCGCACCGAAGTGATTTTAGATATTTTTGCCCAACGAGCCCAGACTGGAGCCGGGAAGCTTCAAGTAGAGCTAGCGCAATTGGAGTATATGATGCCTCGTCTTGCCGGACGCGGCCGCAGCATGTCTCGACTGGGAGGTGGGATTGGGACGCGTGGTCCCGGTGAAACGAAGTTAGAAACTGATCGACGAGCGATTCAACGGCGAATTTCTCGACTGCAAAACGATGTGAACCAGCTGCAGGCGCACCGATCGCGTCTACGACAACGACGACAGCACCACGAGGTGCCCTCGATCGCCGTAGTGGGGTATACCAACGCTGGCAAGTCTACGTTGCTCAACGCCCTGACGAATGCAGAGGTGTACACCGCAGATCAGCTGTTTGCCACCTTAGACCCCACCAGCCGCCGCCTGATGCTGACCGATGCGGTTAACCATCAATCGCTAGAAATTGTCTTAACCGATACAGTTGGCTTTATTCACGACTTGCCGCCTTCATTAATGGATGCCTTTCGAGCCACCCTAGAAGAGGTAACAGAGGCTGATGCGTTGCTTCACGTCGTTGATTTGTCTCATCCCGCGTGGCAAAGCCAGATTCGCGCTGTCATGGCTATTTTGTCTGAAATGCCCGTGACGCCGGGGCCTGCCTTGGTGGTATTCAACAAAATTGATCAAGTAAACGGCGATGCCCTCGCGTTGGCACAATCCGAATTTCCGCAGGCGCTGTTTATTTCAGCTAGCGATCGCTTAGGGTTTGAAACCTTGCGGCAACGGCTGCTCCAGCTGGTGCGCTATGCCGTCAGCTATCGTCTTTCGTGAGTTGTTGTCTTCTGTTTGGGCTATCCCTGTTGATGGTTTGATCAGCATACCGAGCTAGTTTCCAGCCGCTGCTGATTAAACTTCATCACAATTTTATTAGAAAAATACGATTTATTGAGGGTTGTCGCTTTAGGGTGTGTATTACTTGTTATTGGGAGTGATCACTGTAGGAGTACGGCTACTCGAAATCACTCACATGACTACATAAAAGCGTCGCACAGGAGATACAACAGTGTTGCAAGAACCAGTGTTGCAAGAACCGTCAACCATCTTGGTCACCGGAGGCGCAGGGTATATTGGCTCTCATGCTGTGTTGGGGCTTCAGCAAGCTGGGTATAAAGTGATCGTGTTGGACAATCTAGTCTACGGTCACCGAGAGCTGGTTCAAGAGGTGCTCAAAACAGAGCTAATTGTCGGAGACACCAGCGATCGCAGCTTGCTAGACCAACTGTTTGCCAGCCGAGAAATTGCCGCCGTCATGCATTTTGCCGCCTATGCCTACGTGGGTGAATCGGTGAGCGATCCAGCCAAGTACTACCGTAATAATGTGATTGGCACCCTCACTCTGCTCGAAGCGATGCAGGCGGCTAATCTCAACAAATTTGTATTCTCTTCAACCTGTGCTACTTACGGCATCCCTGAGACAGTTCCGATTCCAGAAAATCATCCTCAGCACCCGATTAACCCTTACGGCGCTACCAAATTAATGGTAGAGCGGATTCTGGCAGATTTTGATCTGGCCTATGGTCTGCAATCGGTTTGTTTCCGGTATTTCAACGCTGCTGGGGCAGACCCTGAGGGGCGACTAGGTGAAGATCACAATCCTGAAACGCATCTGATCCCCTTGGTGCTGCAAACCGCCATGGGCATGAGAGATTGCATTAAAGTCTTTGGGACTGATTACCCTACTCCTGACGGCACCTGCATTCGCGATTATATCCATGTCACTGATTTGGCAGCGGCGCATGTGCTGGGATTAGAGCATCTGCTGCGGGGTGGCAAAAGTGCCACCTTCAATTTGGGTAATGGCAATGGGTTTTCGGTTAAGCAAGTCATTGATGCCGCTCGGCAAATTACGCAGCGTGAGATTAAGGTGCTAGAGTGCGATCGCCGTCCGGGCGACCCCCCTAGCTTGGTGGGTAGCGGCGAGAGAGCCAGAGCTGTACTGGGGTGGAATCCCAAATATTCTGATTTACACCAAATCTTGACCCACGCCTGGAACTGGCATCAGACCCGTCATGCCTCGGGATTAATCCAGCCCTAGGCTAGGCGTGACGGCCTCAACCCGCTTCAAATTGTTTGAACCGCAAAAAGGCACGCTCAACGTGCCTTTTTGGGAAACTAGCTCAAAAATCGACAACCAATTTGAAACACGACCTAATATTCTTAGGATCATGAACCAGCGTTGATGAGTCGGATTCGAATTGAAGTAAATCTTGTGAAGTATTTTTTTCTGTCAGATGGGTGGGTAGTCGGTCGGGTCTGGGAGTTTGGCGGGCTTTGGGATGAGCTGTCCTGGCGGCGAAAGCCAGATATTGTCCGGATGCATCTGGCAATTTTAGAGCGAGATGAGAAACTGTGGCTCTATCGGGTTGAAGATGCGGTGTTGATGGTGGAGGTAAAACCATCCGTTCAGGCGGCTCAGACCGCTCAGGCGGCTAACATTACTACCATCGGACAGGTAGTCCTCAAGCGCCTGATGGATGCTGATCAAGCGATCGATTTGCTGTGCGCCGCCGACATGGCTATGGAGGAATAGCCAAAGCCAAGAAGCCAAGATAGATTACGGGTTCCCTTGGATGCGATCGCCCACCCCATCGGGCAGGTCTGATAGCACATTGTCGGGCAGGTTGCTGATGGCACGTTGAAGGGTAACCAACGAGCGGTTGTAGCCCAGAATTGCGCGCACTTGGTTCCCTTGAGCTTGGGTTAAGTCTGTCTGAGAATCTAGGACGTCAGTTTGGGTGCCGACCCCCGCCTGGAAGCGTAAACGTGCTAGTCGCAAAGCCTCGACCGCCTGCTCTAAGCCAATTTCAGCTGTACCAATATTGGCCTGATTGGCCTGGAGCGACAAAAATGCCTGCTCAACTTCAAAGCGAACAGTGTTGCGAGCATTGGCAAAATCGTTCTCGGCGATCGCCCCGCTAATTTCTTGCTGGCGTGCCCGTGCCCGAGCCGCTCCCCCCTCAAACAGAGCCAAATCAACCTGTGCCCCAACCTGATAAATATCATTAAAGTCAGGATCCCCGTCATTAGTGGGGTTGGAAACACTGTACTGCGCAAATAGCGAAACCTGAGGCCCCAACGCTGCCAGTGCGGCTCGCCGCTGGAGCTCAGCAATGTCGCGCTGCACCAGCTGTTGTTCCATTTCAGCTCGACTCTTATAAGCCAAGATAATGCTATCTTCTAAGGTCAACGGCCAGTCTGGCTCTACCGCCACCAGATCCGCCGCTGACACATCAGCGGACTGCGCTAGCCCCAGCCGCTGCGCCAGCTGCCGCCGATCAATCTGCTGCTGGCTGAGCGCCTGCCTCAACGTTTGTTGATCATTAGCTAGCTGCACCTGTGCCTGAAGCACATCAAATCGAGTGCCGACGCCCGCCTGCTCTAAGGCAACTGCGTCTTTTAAGCTCTGCTGTGACTGCTCTACTGTATCTATCGCAATTCTCACGTCCGAGTCCGACTGCTGCATGTCGTAGTAGTTGTTACTGACATCTAGCCGGAGCTGCTCGGCCAACACTTCTACTTGAAGCTGCTGCAAGCGGATTTGCTCTTCTCGGGCACGAATGGTGGAAGACCGCTGCCCAGACGTAAAAACGTCATAATTAACCTGCAGCAAGGCTCCCAGGGTAGTCGTTACGTTGTCTTCGATCCGGGTCGCCCCATCAAACGGATTGGTATCTGTGCCCCCATTGGGATTTTCTTGCACATTCAGACTGCTTTGCGCCGTCACAGTAGGCAGATTAGCGGCTTGCGCTTCTCTCAACAGGGCACCATTTCGCTCTAGTTCTAGCTCGGCTGAATACAGCTCCCGGTTATTGCGGCGAGCCAAATCTACTGCTTGCTGTAGCGTAATCGGCTGGGTCTGCCGAATCCGCACTTCGTCTGGCGTAGTGGGAAATAGTAGCGGGTTAGGATCTGGCTCCAACTCTTCGGGGAAGTTGGTTGAGGGAGATAGAGTCGGTTGCTCTAGAGTAGCGTCGGGGACTGGAGCCGCCTCAAGAGTCGGCGTTGGCTCGGGTGCAGCGGTTGGCAGCGGCTCAGCTTGGGCAATGACAGTAGCTGCTCCAGTGGTTGCTTCTGATGTAGCGCTGGGCTGCTGATCTGGCTGGGTGGCTGCCACCGGAGTTGCTGCCACCGGAGTTGCTGCCACCGGGTTTTTGGCTGTCCTCTGGGGCGATCGCTCCATTGCTGGTAAGGCCAATGAGGTCGTCAACCGCTCGGGAGGGGCTACGGGGTCAACTATTGCTTCGAGCTGAGCAGTTTCAAACTTATGGGCTTCAGGCGTAGAGTCAGCGCTGGAGAGGCTGCCCTCATCGGCTGTAACTTGCACGGCCTTGGCAGCAGCAGACTGTGCACTGGCAGTACCCATACCATTCAGGGCCACAGTAACCCCAATACTAACAGCGAAAAGAGGATGAAGCGATCGCATGGCAGATTGTAGAACCTGAAGAGAACCTGGAATAGAGCAGTTAAAAAAAGCAACTTTAAGCAGAATAATTGCTGGCAGCAACTTTGGTAAATAGTTCAGTCGGGTGATATGGAACTAGTGCCACCGCTCCAACCGGATTATTCTTGTCGAACAGACACAGATCAGGATAATCAGCCGCTGGGTTTATCAGTTTTTCGTTATTAAAAAAGAACAGGCTGCAAAAATATTTTTGATATCACCAGAAAATTAGGGTTTTCCCAACCCTTACAAAAGATAGCACTAAGGATCGCGGACCAATAATCGTCGGAGAGTTTTTTATGAAAGGGCAGCACAACTAACCCTTTCATAAAAAATAGTTTTAGCTAAAGGGCAAATTCTTGAAACTCCGCCTGTCCATAGAGCATGTTGCGATCCACCGCTGACAGCGTTTGACGCACGGCGCGATCGGACTGCAAACATTGGCAAACCAAATCAGCTACGTCTTCCCGGTGAATGCTGCCTGCGATCGCTGGATTGGCTGTGAGCAAACCATTACCTGTTGCGGGCTCCGATTTTAGCCCACCCGGTCTGATGATGGTATAGGGCAGGCCGCTGGCGATCAGATAGTCTTCTGCCTGTGCTTTCTCTACTAGCACCGCTCCTAGCGTTTGGAGCACCTGAGGCGGCAGCGCCACGGCACTGTCCCCGCTGCCAATGGAAGACACCAAGATAAACCGCTGCACCGCTGCTTGCAGGGCGGCATCAATCAAATATTTATTGCCCAAAAAGTCGGCGCGCTGCTCCCCTTGGGGTGCTCCGCCGATGGTGCTAATCACAGCTTGCACGGGTGCTGCCAGCATGGCGCGCGCTACATCGTCTGGGTTGAGCGCATCGCCAATGGCCACCGTGATCCCCATGGCTTCTAGCTCAGCGCGCGCCGTTTCGCTACGCAGTAGAGCTTTGACGGGAATGGCTTGCTCACTCAACTGCTGGGCGATCGCCCGCCCCACGCCCCGACTGGCACCTGCCAAAAAAATATACGGTTGTCCGGTCATAGTTTACTATTCTGTAGATGATAATTCAACTGTAAGACAAGGAAACCAGCTCATGGGCATGTCTATTGAGGTGACAAACGACAACTTTGCGGCTGAGGTGGTACAGAGATCCTACGACAAGCCCGTGCTGGTAGACTTTTTTGCTCAGTGGTGTGGCCCTTGTCAGCTGCTCAAGCCCCTGCTAGAAAAGCTGGCGCAGGAATACGATTTTGTTTTAGCCAAGATCGATATTGACCAAAATCCAGAGCTAGCGAAAACCTATGGGGTCGAGGGGGTGCCCGATGTCCGCTTTGTAGTAGACGGGGCGATCGCCAATGGCTTTGTCGGCATGTTGCCAGAGCCGCAAGTGCGCGACCTGCTAACCCAGCTCAATTTGAAGTCGCCGTTGGAAGACGGTCTAGATGTGATTCGTGCGGCTAGAGCCAGTGGCGACCTGGCTCTAGCCAAGCGGCTATTTGGTGAACTGATCCAAACCCACCCCGAAGATCGGCGGCTGATTTTGGCAGCTGCTCAGTTTTTGGTCAGCCAGAATAGCTTAGAGTCGGCTGAAAAGCTGCTGTCTATCATTCAGGAACCAGAAAAACCGTATTTCCAAATGGCGCAGGCCGTGCGGGGGGTGATTCAATTTACGCGGGAACTGGCGACGCTGCCGGACTCGGATTCGGAGGCAGGCAGTTTGAATTGGCAGTATGCCCAAGCGGTGCGGGCAACCTTAGCGGAAGACTATGAGATAGCGCTGCAAAGCTTTTTGGCCATTGTTGGGCGCGATCGCAAATATCGCCAAGACGGGGCCCGCAAAGCCATGATTACTGTATTTGATCTACTCGGTGACGATGATTCTCTGACTAAGGATTATCGTAAAAAACTGATGCAAACGATGTACTAGGCAAGGATGCACCTGCTTTGATCTATTCTCTATTTGATAGTACATTTGATAGCGCATTTGATCGGGCCGCGATCGCCACTCCCGGTTGGCAGGGACTTCTCCAGCTCGACTTCACCCAGCAGCAAGCGCGTACCTGCCTCAGCCGCAGCCAGATGCAGGCACCCCTGAAGGTGCAGCGCCCGTTTTACCCAGAGGGCGAAGGCGTCTGTCATGTGGTGATGCTGAATACGGCGGGCGGCGTGGTGGGGGGCGATCGCCTCTCCACTGCTGTCCACCTCCAGCCTTCCACCCACGCCCTGTTAACCACCGCCACTGCCGGGAAAATCTACCGCAGCAATGGCAAAGCGGTGCAGCAAACCACCCACGTTCAGATCGAGGCAGGGGCGTGCTTAGAGTGGTTGCCGCAAGAAACGATCATCTTTGACGAGGCAGACTATCGGCAAACCATGCGGGTTGATCTGGGCGAAAATGCGCTCTGGCTAGGGTGGGACATTACCCGCTTAGGCCGCACGGCGCGGGGCGAAAAATTCTTGAGCGGCAGCTGGCGATCGCACACCGAAATCTGGCAAGGCGATCGCCTGCTGTGGGTTGATCCGCAGTGGGTAGAGGGCGGCTCCGCCATGCTCACCAGTGCCCATGGGCTAGCAGGGTGCCCGGTCGTCGGCAGTTTTGCAATTGTGGGGCGATCGCTCTCCGCCGCCTGGGTAGAACAAGCGCGATCGCTCTGGACGTCAAGCCAGGTGGCCATTCCACTAGCACCATCCTCAGACCTAGAGCCAACCAAATCTGCCGATTCCCTGTTCAACGCCACGTCCCGATCCCAAACGGGTGTGACCCGATTGATCAGCGGCGTGCTGTGTCGGTATCGGGGCAGCTCTACCCTAGAGGCGCGCCGTTGGTTTACCCAAGTGTGGCACTTGCTGCGCCCCGAACTGGTTCAGCGTCCCGGCTGTAACCCGCGCGTTTGGTAGCCTCAGCTCTCATACTGGAGTTGGAGCCAGAGGTAAGCGCTGAGCCGTCAACAGCATTTCGGTAAAGTGTGCTGCCGAGACGGGGCGGCTGAACAAATTCCCTTGAGCCGCATAGCAGCCGAGTTGCCGCAGTAAGGCCAGCTGCTCTTCGGTTTCTACCCCTTCGGCTACAACTTTTAGGTTCAGGCTTTGGCCGATTGCAATCATAGCTTTGACCAGCGAAACCGCGTTGCGATTGGTGGTAATCGGCTGAATCAGGGAGCGGTCAATCTTGATGCTCTCTAGCGGCAGCTGCTGGAGCTGAGATAGAGACGAATGGCCAGTGCCAAAATTGTCTAGAGTAATGCGGATCCCTTGGTGCCTAAACTGTTCTAGGGTGGTGAGGCTGGCATCGTAGTGTTCCATCACCGTCGCCTCATTCACTTCCAACACCAATACATTGGGATCTAGCCCTGTTTGCTGCGTAATTCGGGCGATCGTCTCGGCTAAATGGGGCTGTTTGAATTGGCAGCTCGACATGTTAACCGCCATCTTGAGCGGCGGTCGATTTGGAGTTTGCCACGCATTGGCCTGCACACAGGCTGTCTGCAAAATCCACTCGCCAATTTCTATAATCCAACCGGTCTCTTCGGCGATCGAGAGAAACCTCAAAGGATAGATGATCCCCATCTCTGGATGATGCCAGCGCAGCAGCGCTTCCGCTCCGATAATGCGTCCGGTAATTAGATTCACTTCAGGCTGATAGACCAGCTGAAACTCGTTTTGACTGAGCGCCGACTTTAGCTGCTGGGTGAGCTGTTCCTGTTGGGCAAAGAGGGAGTCAATTTCGAGATTGTAGAACTGATAGCCGTTACTATCTTGGCGCACGGCGTGCCGCAAGGCGATCTTCGCTTGGCTCATGAGTTCAGCGGGTGTCGTTCCATTGTCTGGATAAAGGGCTATGCCGATACTGGCTTGAACCATCCAGGTCTGATCGTCTATGGTGAAAGGGACTGTTGATAGCCGAAGCATCTGCTGCGCTAGGGTCACAACGTCCTGCTGCTGAGTCATATCATGAACAATCAGGCCAAATTCAGTGCCATCTAGCCGCGCTAGCGTGTAGGTTTGACCATATTCTTGGTTGATCCGTGCTGCCAACGCTTGGCACAGCGTATCGGTAACCGAGCGGTTGCTGACGTCAAGCGGCTTTAGGGTCTGTGCCTTCAGGTAAATCAAGGCCAGTGTGCTCTTCAGGGCGCTAGCTTGCTCCAATGCTACCTGTAACCGCTGCTGAAACAAAATGCGATTTGGTAGGTTTGTTAGCGGATCTCGATAGGCAATTTGGGTGAGGTTTTCGGCAGCGCTTTTCATCGCCTCAATATAAGGCCGGGTAAAGCTGGCGCGCTTATTTAACCGAGCCGCGATCGCCTCTGTCAACTCTGCTCGGGTGCAGGGTTTCGTTAAATAGTCATCGGCTCCTAGCACCATCCCTTGGCGAAAATCTTTCGAGTCTACCTTGCCGGTTAAAAAAATAAAGGGAATACAAGCGGTCACTGAAGACAGCTGTAATTGCTGCAACACTTCATAGCCACTCAGATCCGGCATCATGACATCACAAAGAATTAGATCTGGCTGGCAATCTTGAGCTAGCTTCAGTCCTGAACGGCCATCCGAGGCAGTGAGGGTTTGATAGTTTGCTGATTGCAAAATGCCCACGATGGCGATGCACATGGTTTTGTCATCTTCAATCACAAGGATGGTGTTCATAAACTCCGCTAATTTTTCAGCTAATTTTCAGCTAGTTCTTCAAAAAAATGACAATAACCGTTTGAGTTCTCTGCCGCATCCATCAGTATTCACAAAACGCGGATGGTTTTAACATTCAGCGCTGGATCGCTGGATAAAAAATAAAAATAAAACCAGTCCTAACCGACTCTGCGCCTGCTCCCGTTCACCGGTTGCGGTAGAGTCAATGAAGAGCACGATTGAGCAGTACATCTGACCTAAATGACCCACTCGCCTGCATCCACTGACGCAAATCCTTTGGGCGATCTACCGGAACGGTTGGTCAAACACGCTGTACGCTATGCCGATCATCGCGCGGCAAACCGAGAAGATTTGACGCCCATGATGCGGCACTATGCCGACTTGAAGGATGAGTATCCCCATGCGCTGCTGTTGTACCGGGTGGGCGACTTTTTTGAGACGTTTTTTCAAGATGCGATCGCCATTGCTCGAGAGTTAGAACTCGTTCTCACCAGCAAAGATGCGGGCAAGGAAATTGGCCGGGTGCCACTGGCAGGCATTCCCCATCACGCCTTAGAGCGCTATTGCACCCTGCTGGTCGATCGCGGCTTTGCGATCGCCATTTGCGACCAAACCGAAGACGCTGCTGATGCCCAAGGGCGACTGGTGCAGCGCGCCGTCACGCGGGTGATTACCCCCGGCACTGTGCTCGAAGACGGGATGCTGAATGCCCGTCGCAACAACTATTTGGCGGCGGTGGTGCTAGCTGGGAGCCATTGGGGGTTGGCGATCGCCGATGTCTCCACGGGCGAGTTTCTCACGACCCAGGCCAGCGAATTAGAGCAGCTGACCCAAGAGCTACTGCGGCTGCAACCGTCAGAAGTGCTCGTCCCCACCAACGCTCCCGATCTGGGTGGGCTGCTGCGCCCTGGCGAAACGTCCAGCCAGATCCCTAGCTGTTTCCCGTTGCAGTTTTGCTACACCCTGCGCCCGCAAGCGCCGTTTATCCAAGCCGAAGCACGGCAGCGACTGCGCGAACGATTTCGGGTGCGATCGCTAGAAGGCATGGGCTGTGAGCACCTGCCGCTCGCGGTTCGAGCGGCTGGTGGCCTGCTGGAATATCTGGAGGAAACATCAGAGCGGGGCGGGCAGGCCACCAATCGGATTGCTACCGATCCGCACAGCCAATCGCAGCACATTCCCCTCCAGCCGCTCTGCACCTATAGCCTGAGCGATTACCTGGTGATTGACCACCAGACGCGCCGCAATCTAGAGATTACCCAAACCGCCCGCGACGGTACCTTTCACGGCTCATTGCTGTGGGCGCTCGACAAAACCGTCACGGCCATGGGTGGTCGGGCGATGCGGCGCTGGCTGCTGCAACCGCTGCTGGAGATTGACAAAATTGCCGCCCGCCAAGACACCATTCAAGAGCTGCTCGATAACGGCAACCTGCGCCAGATGCTCCAGCAGTTGCTGAAGCAAATCTACGACTTGGAGCGCTTAACTGGACGAGCCGGGTCGGGCACTGCCAACGCCCGCGATTTAGTGGCGCTGGCCGATTCTTTGGCCAGACTGCCTGATCTAGCCCGGTTAGTCGCCTCCGCGCACTCAGCCCACCTCACCGCTCTGCAAACCGTTCCCCCCGACCTAGACCAACTGGGGCAGACGCTCAAAGCTCACCTGGTAGACACGCCGCCGCTCTATTTAACCGAGGGCAACCTGATTCGAGCTGGGGTCAACCTGCAACTCGACGAGCTGCGGCAGCAAATTGAGTCTAACCAGCAGTGGATTGCCCAGCTCGAAGTTGAAGAACGGCAGCGTACGGGCATCTCTAGTCTCAAGGTGGGCTACACCAAGGCATTTGGCTATTACATCAGCATTTCGCGGGCCAAGTCGAGTGAGCAGATCCCTAGCGGCTACATCCGCAAGCAAACGCTGACCAATGAGGAACGCTATATCACGGGCGAACTCAAGGAAAAAGAATCGGCGATCTTCAGCGCCCGCGATGCCGTCAATAAGCTGGAATACGACATTTTTACAGCTCTGCGCACCTCCGTCAGCGAGTATGCCGAGCCAATTCGCCAGATTGCCGGGGCGATCGCCGCCGTAGATGTCCTCTGCG